>JBLMWY010000194.1:0-20553 GCA_050257475.1 Bdellovibrio bacteriovorus | reverse complement strand
CCTGACGGCGACCGCCTACCATGCCGTCTCGGCCCCTCAGGCCAGGCAGCCGGAGCTCATCGTGGGTCATGGCGTGCTGGGTCGCCTTATCGCCCGTCTGGCCCTGTTGATGGGTGGGGAGCCGCCGGTGGTCTGGGAGACGGACCCGGAGCGGGCCCAAGGGGCCCAAGGCTACCCGGTCATGACCCCGGATCAGGATCCGCGTCAGGACTATCGGGCCATCTACGACGTGAGTGGGGATTCCGCCCTTCTGGACACCCTCATCGGGCGCTTGGCGTCCGGGGGCGAGATCACCCTCGCCGGTTTCTATAGTCAGCCCCTGAGCTTCTCCTTCCCGCCCGCCTTCCTCCGGGAGGCCAGGTTGCGGGTCGCCGCGGAATGGCGCGAGCCGGACCTGCGGGAGGCCAAGGGGCTCGTCGAATCAGGCCAGTTGTCGCTCGATGGCCTCATCACCCACCGGCACGTGGCAACCGACGCCGAGTCCGCCTATCGGACCGCCTTCGAGGATCCGCGCTGCCTCAAGATGATCCTCGACTGGAGGGCCTGCGCATGACGATCTCCACTGGACCGGTTGAGGCCCCTGTCGCCCCGCGGGCGCAGGTCGAGGGTTCTGGCGCCGCCCAGGGGACCGCTCCTCAGAGTGCCGCCCTGGTGGCCGCCCCCTTGCCCCTGCGCCACACCCAGATCGTCGCCATCTACGGCAAGGGCGGGATCGGCAAGAGCTTCACCCTGGCCAACCTGAGCTACATGATGGCTCAGCAGGGCAAGAAGGTCCTGCTCATCGGCTGCGACCCCAAGAGCGACACCACCACGCTCCTCTTCGGCGGGCGCGCCTGCCCCACCATCATCGAGACCTCCTCCAAGAAGAAGGCGGCAGGCGAGCCGGTGCGCATCGGCGATGTGTGCTTCAAGCGCGACGGGGTCTTTGCCATGGAGCTTGGCGGTCCCGAGGTGGGTCGAGGCTGCGGGGGCAGGGGAATCATCCACGGCTTCGAGCTCCTGGAGTCCCTCGGCTTCCACGAGTGGGACTTCGACTATGTCCTGCTGGACTTCCTGGGAGACGTGGTGTGCGGCGGCTTCGGGCTGCCCATCGCCCGGGACCTCTGCCAGAAGGTCATCGTCGTGGCCTCCAACGACCTGCAGTCGCTCTATGTGGCGAACAATGTCTGCAGCGCCGTGGACTATTTCCGCAACTTGGGGGGGAACGTGGGCGTGGCGGGGATGGTGGTCAACAAGGACGATGGCACCGGAGAGGCCCAGGCCTTTGCGGCGGCGGTGGGTATCCCCGTGCTGGGCAGCATCCCGGCCAACGAGGATATCCGCCGCAAGTCCGCGAGCTACCAGATCGTCGGCCAGCCAGGCGGGACCTGGGGGCCGCTCTTCGAATCCCTGGCGACCAACGTCGCTGAGGCCCCGCCCCAGCGCCCCAGGCCCCTGACCCAGGACGGACTGCTGGATCTCTTCAAGGGGGAGGACGTAGGGCGCGACGTGGTGCTGGATCCAGCCACCCCGGAGGACATGCGAGGCAAGAGCTTCGCGCCCAAGCCGTCCCTGGAAGTGATCTACGACGAGGTCTAGGGGCGGCGGATCATGAGCCATAACCCAGCCCAGACCCAATCCCCAGGCCTCGCGGAGCTGGGCGCCGTGCGGATCGGGAGCCGCGCGCCTGAGGCGGCAACCAAGGCCTGCGCCACCGGGGCCCACGATCAGCCCCAGAGCATGTGCCCCGCCTTCGGTTCCCTGCGCGTGGGGTTGCGCATGCGCCGCACCGCGAGCGTGCTCGTGGGCTCCGCCTGCTGTGTCTACGGGCTCACCTTCACCTCCCATTTCTACGGGGCCAGGCGCAGCGTCGGGTATGTCCCCTTCGACTCCGAGACCCTGGTCACCGGCAAGCTGTTCGAGGACGTGCGCGATGCGGTCCATCAACTTGCCGACCCCGAGCGCTACGACGCCCTGGTGATCATTAATCTGTGCGTACCCTCCGCCTCCGGGGTGCCGCTGCGTCTCCTCCCAGAGACCATCAATGGGGTGCGGGTGATCGGGATCGACGTGCCTGGATTCGGCGTGCCGACCCACGCGGAGGCAAAGGACGTACTCTCCGCGGCGATGCTGCGGCGGGCCCGCCTGGAGGCGGAGCAGGGGCCAGTGCAGGCGCCGCGGGGTGGACGGTCCGCGCGGCCCGCGGTGGCCCTGATCGGCGAGCTGTTCCCGGCGGATCCCATGGGGCTCGGCATGCTGCTCGGATCGCTGGATCTCGCCGCCGGACCCTCGGTCCCCACCCGGGAGTGGCGGGAGCTTTACGGCGCCCTCGACTGCGTGGCCGGGGCGGCGCTGCATCCCCACTACACCGGCGTGTGCGGTGAGCTCGCGGCCGCCGGTCGTCCTGTGCTCGGCTCGGCCCCCGTCGGCTTCGAGGGCACGGCCGCTTGGCTGGAGGCCCTGGGGGCCCTGCTTGGAATCGAGAGGGCCAAGGTGGAGGCCGCCCAGCAGCAGTGGCTGCCGGCCATCAAGGGGGCCCTGGCCGCGGCGCCGATCCGGGGGCGCATCAGCCTCTCCGGCTACGAGGGCTCGGAGCTCCTGGTCGGGCGGCTCTTGGTGGAAAGCGGCGCAGACCTGCGGTATGTCGGCACGGCCTGTGGTCGCACCGAGTGGTCCGCCTTGGATCGGGAGTGGCTGGAGGCCCATGGGGTGAGGGTCCAGTACCGGGCGACCCTGGAGCAAGACCTGGACGCCATGGAGGAGTTCCGCCCCGACCTGGTGGTGGGCACCACCCCGGTGGTCCAGAAGGCCAAGGAGGCTGGGATCCCGGCGCTCTACTTCACCAACCTGATCTCGGCGCGGCCGCTCATGGGTGTCGCGGGGGCCGGCTCCCTGGCGCAGGTGATCAACGCGGCCCTGGCGAGCCGCCCGCGCTTCGACGCCATGGACGCCTTCTTCGGCGCCGGCGCGGCGATCGAGCCGGTGTCGAGCGTCAAGGCCGCGGCGGGGAAGGGGGCCTGACCATGCTGATCCAGGACCTCGACCGGGCGGGCGGCTACTGGGGGGCTGTCTATGCCTTCAGCGCCATCGAGGGGCTGCAGGTGATCATCGACGGCCCGGTGGGCTGCGAGAACCTGCCGGTGACGGCGGTGCTGCACTACACCGACGGGATGCCCCCCCACAGCCTGCCGCTGAGTGTCACCGGCCTTGGGGAGGAGGAGCTGGGTCAGAAGGGCACCGAGGAGGCCATGACCCGGGCCCACGGCACCTTGGACCCGGAGCGGCCAGCGGTCGTCGTGACCGGCTCCATCGCCGAGATGATCGGCGGTGGCGTCACCCCCCAAGGAAAGAACATCCTGCGCTTCCTGCCGCGCACCATCGACGAGGACCAGTGGCAGAGCGCCGAGCGGGCCCTGTTCTGGCTCTGGACCCAGTTCGGGGCCGCGCAGGCGAAGGGTAGCGCCAAGGGCGCGGCTCGCCCAAAGACACCCAAGTCCAGCGGCAAGCCGCGGGTCAACCTCATCGGTCCCATGTATGGGACCTTCAACATGTGGTCCGACCTCGCGGAAATCCGGCGCCTCGTGGAAGGCATCGGGGCCGAGATCAACCTGGTGTTCCCGCTGGGGACCAGCTTGGCCGAGATTCCGCGGCTCAAGGACGCCGAGGTCAACATCTGTCTCTATCGGGAGTTTGGGCGGCTCCTGTGTGAATCATTGGACAGGCCCTATCTCCAGGCGCCCATCGGCCTGCATAGCACGACCCGCTTCCTGCGCAAGCTGGGCGAGCTTCTGGGTCTGGACCCGGAGCCGTTCATCGCCAAGGAGCGCACCACCACCCTGGCACCGATCTGGGACCTGTGGCGCTCCGTGACCCAGGATTTCTTCGCCACAGCGAGCTTCGCCGTGGTGGCCACCGAGACCTATACGCGGGGGTTGCGTCGCTACCTGGGGGACGAGCTGGGGCTGCCCTGCACCTTCGCGGTGGCGCGCCGTCCCGGGGTCAAGCCGGACAACCAGGCGGTGCGCCGCCAGGTCCAGGGGCAGACCCCCCTGATCCTCTTCGGGAGCTACAACGAGCGCATGTACCTGGCCGAGATTGGATCTCGGGCCGCCTATATTCCCGCATCCTTCCCGGGGACAATCATCCGCCGCCACACCGGGACCCCATTCATGGGCTATGCGGGGGCCACCTACCTGGTGCAGGAGGTGTGCAACGCCCTGTTCGATGCGCTCTTCCACATCCTTCCCTTAGGGTCGGAGCTCGACCGCCATGACCCGACCCCGGCCCGGGAGCTTCCCGAGCTGCCCTGGACCGCCGATGCCAAGGCGGCGCTGGACGCCACCGTGGACAGCCAGCCCGTGCTGATCCGTATCTCGGCAGCGAAGCGGCTGCGCGACGAGGCGGAGCGCGCCGCGCGCAAGGCGGGCGAGCCCCTGGTGACCCTGGAGCGGCTGCTGCGCGCCAAGGTCGTCCTCGCCCGGGAGACGCCCGCATGAGCCGCCGGCGCCATATGCAAACACGGGCCTTGGGGGCTTGTCCGGTCCCCGAGTCGCCTGGTCCTTCCCATCCCATGCCGTCAACCCGGCGTCGTATCCCACAGGAGTCCGCGTCATGACCATTCTGAATGACACTGCCCAGTTCGTGGCCGCGGAGCGCCGCCAGTTCCGCCTGATCTCTGGGATTGCCTTCGTGGTGTTCCTCACCATCACCGCCCTGGCGCGGCTCCTGCCACGCCGCCTGCGCCCCTGGTCGCCGGCGGGGGACCGCCACCTGTCCTTCATCGCCGAGGCGCGGGCACTGACCAACACCGTCGTGCCCTTCGCCTTCCTTTAGGAGGGACAGACGATGAACGGCAAGGACATCACAGGTCCCGAGGACCAGATCCCGCCCGCCGCTGAGCCGGAGGCCGCACAGCCGATGGACCCCGTGGTACCCGAGGCGAAAGCCGCCGTCCCCGAGGCGCCCAAGAGGACCCGGCGTCCGGCGACGCCCAAGACCCAATCCGCGCAAACTCGCGCACCCAAGGCCGAGAGGCCAGCCCAAGCACCGGAGGTTTTTGCCATGGCCAATGAGAAGAGCAGTCTTTCCGGACTCACCGAGGACGAGGCCAAGGAATTCCACGGCATCTTTGTCTCGAGCTTCCTGGCCTTCACCGCGGTCGCGGTGATCGCCCACATCCTCGCCTGGGCCTGGCGTCCCTGGCTCTAGGTCCCGACCTCAACCTACCGCAGAACTAAGAGGGGAGCTGACCGTATGTTTAAGGCACTTCAAGAAGACATGTACAAGATTTGGCTCATCTTCGATCCCCGCCGGGCGCTGATTGGTGTCTTCGCCTTTTTGATCGTGCTGGCGTTGCTTATCCATATGCTCCTGCTGAGCACGGAGCGCTTCAATTGGCTGGAGACAACGGCCGCGCCGGCCGGGGCTGCAGTCTCTCAGGTGGCGCCGCCGGCGCCGGGTCAGACGCTCTAGCGTCATTCGCCGCGGGTGGCAGACAGGGGGCTCCCGTCTTCCCTCCAGTCCGCTACCGGGCACCGCGTGGAGGTCGTCCGGCCGGCGCCTCCCGATCAGAGGGTTAAACCATGGCCATGCTGAGTTTTGAGAGAAAGTATCGCGTTCGCGGGGGGACGCTGATCGGGGGAGATCTATTCGACTTTTGGGTGGGGCCGTTCTATGTCGGCTTCTTCGGGGTCACCACGATCTTCTTCGCCGCCCTCGGCACCCTGTTGATCATTTATGGTGCGGCCATCGGGCCCACCTGGAATATCTGGCAGATCAATATCGCGCCGCCGGATCTGAGCTATGGATTGGGGCTGGCGCCGCTGACGGAGGGGGGGCTCTGGCAGATCATCACCATCTGCGCCATCGGTGCCTTCGGGTCCTGGGCCCTGCGGCAGGCGGAGATCGCCCGCAAGCTGGGGATGGGATACCACGTGCCCATTGCCTTTGGTGTGGCCATATTCGCCTATGTCACCCTGGTGGTGATCCGTCCGGTGCTGCTGGGCGCCTGGGGCCATGGCTTCCCCTATGGGATTCTGAGCCATCTGGACTGGGTGTCCAACGTGGGCTACCAGTTCCTGCACTTCCATTACAACCCGGCGCACATGTTGGCGATCACCTTCTTCTTTACCAACGCGCTGGCCCTGTCGATGCACGGGTCTCTGATCCTTTCGGTGACCAATCCGCAGAAGGGCGAGCCGGTGAAGACCGCGGAGCACGAGAACACCTTTTTCCGCGATGACATCGGCTATTCGATTGGTGCTCTGGGCATCCACCGCCTCGGACTCTTCCTGGCCCTCTCCGCCGCTTTCTGGAGCGCCGTCTGCATCGTCATCAGCGGACCCTTCTGGACGCGCGGCTGGCCCGAGTGGTGGAACTGGTGGCTCAACCTCCCGGTTTGGGGTTGATATCGGAGAACCGTCATGCCTGAGTATCAGAACATCTTTACAACGATCCAGGTGCGCTCACCCGCGTATCCCGGCGTACCCCTCGGTGCGGGGGAGCGGGATCGTCTCGGCAAGCCCGGCTTCTCCTATTGGCTCGGGAAGATCGGTGATGCCCAGATCGGTCCGATCTATCTGGGGGTCACCGGGGTCTTCTCGCTGATCTTTGGCTTCATCGCCATCGAGATCATCGGGCTCAACATGTGGGCCTCGGTGGACTGGGACCCCATCCAGTTCGTGCGCCAACTGTTCTGGCTCGCCTTGGAGCCGCCGGCGCCGGAGTACGGTCTGAGCATCCCGCCCCTCGCGGAAGGGGGCTGGTGGCTGATGGCTGGGTTTTTCCTGACCACCTCGATCATCCTGTGGTGGGTGCGCACCTATCGGCGGGCGTTGGCCCTAGGAACCGGGACCCATCTCGCCTGGGCCTTCGCGGCGGCCATCTGGCTCTATCTGGTGCTGGGTCTGATTCGCCCGGTGCTGATGGGGAGCTGGTCCGAGGCGGTGCCCTTCGGGATCTTCCCCCACCTGGATTGGACGGCGGCCTTCTCCATCCGCTACGGGAACCTGTTCTACAACCCCTTCCACATGCTCTCCATCGCCTTCCTTTACGGGTCGGCGGTGCTCTTCGCCATGCATGGGGCGACCATCCTGGCGGTGAGCCGGTACGGTGGAGACCGGGAGATCGACCAGGTGGTGGACCGCGGCACGGCGGCCGAGCGGGCGGCGCTGTTCTGGCGCTGGACCATGGGCTTCAACGCGACCATGGAGTCTATCCATCGCTGGGCCTACTGGTTTGCCGTGCTCACCGTCATTACCGGCGGCATCGGCATCCTGCTCACCGGGACCGTGGTGGATAACTGGTTCCTGTGGGGCCAGAAGCACGGCCTGGTGCCCGTGTACCCGGTAGAAGGGGTGGCCGCGCCGAATCCGGCGACGCTCCCGGGAGGTATGTGATGAAGACCCAGAGAATCCCAGTGCCCAAGACGCTGTCGGTCTTGGCCTGCGGGCTCGCCGTGCTGGTGGTGACGGGCTGTGAGCATCCGCCCATGGAGACGGTGCAGCGGGGCTATCGCGGTGTCGGTCAGGAGGCGGTCATCAATCCGCGGATCCTGGCGGATCAGATCGCGGCCAACGTGGTGCCCGCGGCCCAGCCGCCGGCGGCCCCGGTGCCCCTCTTGGCGCGGCAGACGTACCCGGAGCTCAAGGTGCTGGGTGGGCTCACGCTCACCGAGTTCAACCGCCAGATGGCGGCCATCAGCCAGTGGGTGGCGCCGCCCGAGCAGGGCTGCGCCTACTGTCACAACCTGGAGAATATGGCCTCCTACGAGAAGTACACCAAGACGGTGGCCCTCTCGATGCTGCGCATGACCCAGGATACCAACGCCCAATGGAAGGACCACGTGGGCCCTACGGGCGTGACCTGCTGGACCTGCCACAGGGGCAAGGCCGTGCCGACCTACGTCTGGACCTCGGAGCCCTTCAGGGACCAGCCAAAGGGGATGATCCCGACGCGCCAGAACCAGGCGTCGGCGCTGGTGGCGTACACGTCGCTGCCCAGGGATCCCCTGACGGCGTTTCTGGACAGGGCCGACAACGCCATCACCGTCGTGTCACCGAACGCGCTGCCCACCGGAGCGCCCGAACGTAAGGGGATCAAGCACGCCGAGTGGACGTATGGCCTCATGATGCACCTGTCGGACTCGCTCGGGGTCAACTGCACCTACTGCCACAACAGCCGTGCCTTCTATAAGTGGGAGCCGACGCGGGTGAAGGCCTGGTACGCGATACGGCACGTCCGTTCAATGAATCGTGACTATATCTGGCCCCTCACCGAGGTTCTGCCGGCCTCCCGCAAGGGTCCCCTCGGTGACCCACAGCGGATTGCCTGCAGCACCTGTCATCAGGGTGTCTACAAGCCGCTGTTCGGGGCGCCGATGCTGAAGGACTACCCGGCCCTCGCGGGTCCCATCGCGGCCCCGGCGGATGCTGTGCCCCAGGCTGCGCCCCCGGCTGCAGCCCCGGCCGAAGCAGCGCCGCCCGTACCACCTCAGCCGGGTGTCTCCCGGGAGGGGAGTGAGGGGCCGCGGCCCAAGCTGACGGAGGCGGGGGAGCCCAGCGCCGCTGTTCTGTAGGCAGGGAACGGGGCGCGGCCGGCCCCTCGGGATCCGTCTGAGCCCTAAGCCCCACGCGTCGGACCTTCCCGATCGGGCCCGACGCGCACCGAGCGCCAACTGGACAATGGCGCTGACGATCGGACGGATGGTGTCTTGCGGCCCTGAGGTCGCGACTACCTGAGCGCGCGAGCCGCGCGGAAACGGCCCTCGTGGCCATCTTGAAACCTGGAGGTGAATCCAATGGCAGATCCCAAACAGAGCCTCTCGGGGCTATCGGAAGACGAGGCGAAGGAGTTTCACGGCATCTTCGTGTCCAGCTTCCTGGCCTTCACGGCGGTGGCCGTGGTCGCCCACATCCTCGCCTGGATGTGGCGGCCCTGGCTGTAAGCCGACCCGCGGACCTGGCCTGAAACACAGACTGGAGACTAAGCATGTATCGCATTTGGCAGATCTTCGATCCACGTCGCACCCTGGTGGCGCTCTTCGCCTTCCTGTTCGTCCTGGCCCTGCTGATCCATTTCATCCTGCTCAGCACCGCCCGGTACAACTGGCTGGCGGGTCCTGCGGTCGGCGCCGCTGTGCCGGCCCAGATCGCCCCCTTGCCGCCGACCGTCACACAATAAGCCCCCTTGTCTGGGGAACAGGATGTGCCGAGCCCGCGATATTCGGGCCCCGGCACATCCGCGGAGAGGTGAAGGGATTGGGGTCCCGGGTCCGGGGTGCCTACCCGGGACGGGACCCATTTCAGGGAGGCGACACAATCCATGTGGGTCACGGGGACGGGAGTCGGCTTGGTGCGGGGCGCGTTGGCGCCAACCGCCCGAGGACGGTCCTTGCAGATCCCTCTCGAATCACCACGCCAGGAGATGAACATGGCCGCCTTGGCAGTGCCCGCGGGCTCAGAGTCCCTCGACGTCGCGTTCGCCGCATTGGGGCATGGCCTCGGGATCGGGTACAGGGGTACGGCCCCCCTTCCCCAATGGCCAGCCGAGCTTCGGGAGCTGCCGGAACAGGCGCTCCCGGAGGTTGCGGACACTATCCGCGCTGAGCTCATCGACAGCGTCACCCGCACCGGGGGGCACTTCGCGGGTAACCTGGGCGCCGTTGAGCTGACGGTGGCCCTCCACTATGTCTTTGACACCCCCCATGATCAGGTGGTTTGGGACACCGGCCACCAGGCCTATGCGCACAAGATGCTCACCGGCCGCTGGGAGCGCCTCGAAAGCATCCGTCGCCTGGGCGGGCTCTCGGGCTTCCCACGTCGGGCCGAGAGCGTCTATGACTGCTTCGGCGTCGGTCACGCTGGCACCGCCGCGGGTGCCGCCCTCGGGATGGCCGTGGGCAGTCAGGCCAGGCGCTGCGCAAGCAAGACGGTGGCCGTGGTCGGGGATGGTGGTCTCACCGCCGGGATGACCTTCGAGGCCCTGAACCACGCGGGGTCCGCCGGTGCGGATCTGTTGCTGATCGTCAACCACAATGGCATGTCCATCTCCCCCTCTGTCGGTGCCTTGGGTGAGCACCTCGAGGCCCTTGGGGAGATGCCCTACCAGCCGGAGCTCAAGGGCGGGCTGCCGCCGCGCCAGTGCGCTTCGGTATTCGAAAACCTGGGGTTCGCGAGCTTCGGGCCGGTGGATGGGCACGACGTGATCGGCCTGGCCCGCACCCTGCGCCGGCTCAAGGCAATGGGCGGGCCGCGGGTGCTCCATGTGGTCACGGTCAAGGGCAAGGGCTACGGGCCAGCGGAGCAGGACCCGACGCGATTTCATGCCATCTCACCCAAGTCGCCAATGCGTTCCGGCGCCGCGCCGGACCCGAGCTTCTCGGATGTCTTTGGCGAATGGCTCATGGAGCGGGCCCGGGAGGATGAGCGGCTGGTCTGCATCACGCCCGCCATGATCGACGGGTCAGGATTGGTGCCATTCAGCCGGGCCTTTCCGAACCGTCTGCACGACGTGGCGATTGCCGAGCAGCACGCGGTCACCTTCGCGGCCGGGCTTGCGACCACGGGGCAGAGGCCGGTGGTCGCCATCTACTCCTCCTTCCTCCAGCGGGCCTTCGATCAGGTGGTGCACGATGTGGCCCTTCAGGGGCTCCCGGTGCTCTTCGCTATTGACCGCGCGGGTATCGTAGGACCCGATGGGGCCACCCATGCGGGGTGCCTCGACCTGTCCTTCCTGCGCTGCGTGCCCAACCTGGTGATCGCCGCCCCGGCGGACGGGCCCGAGCTGCGCTCGGCCCTGGACTGCGCCCGAGCCCATGAGGGGCCAGCGGCGGTCCGCTACCCCAGGGGCAGCGCGCTGCCGGTCCGCGCGCCGGGAACCCAGCACCTCTCGGACCCGTCGCCGAGCGAGCCCTGGAGCCTGGGCCGGGGACGGGTGGTGCGGCGGGGTCGCCGGGTGGCCCTGCTGTCCTTCGGCGCCCTGCTGGGGTCGGTGCTGGAGGCGGCGGAGGCCCTGGACGCGACGGTGGCGGATCTGCGCTGGATCAAGCCCCTGGACGAAGCCCTGGTGGCGCGGCTGGCTAGCCGGCACGAGCTCTTGGTCTCGGTGGAGGACAACGCCCTGTGTGGCGGTGCCGGTTCCGCGGTGGGTGAGCTGCTTTTGCGGAAGGGCTTGGGGGTCGGTCTGCTCTCCCTAGGTCTGCCGGACCGTTTCCTTGAGCATGGGACCCGCGCAGAGATCCTGGCCCAGTGCGGGCTGGACGGACCTGGAATTGAGCGGGCCGTCTTGCGACGGCTCGCCCACGGGCGACGTTGCGCCAGCCTTGCCTGGCGATAAGCGTCCCGGAGCCGAGACCTTGAAGGCCGCCATAGTCCCGCGCCGATCGCCCCATGGCACGGTGCCCGTCGGGGATCTGGAACGGGCCGAGCGGGTGATCCTGGTGGACGCGCTGGACCGGCCCATCGGGACGGGCGACAAGCTCGACGTGCATCGGGAGGGGCAGCTTCATCGGGCCTTCTCCATTCTCATCTTCAACGCCCGGGGAGACCTCCTGCTCCAGCGCCGGGCGGAGGGGAAGTACCACTTCGCCGGACGCTGGTCCAATAGCTGCTGTGGTCACCCCAGGCCAGGGGAGACGACCTATAGGGCCGCCCTGCGCCGGCTCGGGGAGGAGCTGGGTCTGCAGGCGCCCCTGACGGAAGACGCGCGGCTCGTCTACCGTGCCCTGGACCCGGAGTCGGGGCTCACGGAGCACGAGTACCTGCATGTCTTTCGTGGGCGCTTCGTGGGTGAGCCCCGCCCCGATCCGGACGAGGTGGGTGCCTGGCGGTGGATGTCTGTCCCTGGGGTGCGGAGGGCCTTGGCCCGGCGTCCGGGGCTCTTCACGCCCTGGTTTGCGCTCCTGGTGGCCCAGTTCCTGGGCGCTGAACGGGCCTGAAGGTCGGAATCCGGGGCCTCTGCCAGTCAGGCGAAGCGCAGGGCCGTGGCCACGGCCGAGAGCTTGTGTCCGGTCTCGCGCCACTCATTGAGCGGGTCCGATCCGGCGACGATGCCTGCGCCCGCGTAAAGCCGGGCCTCGTTCCCCGCAACCTCGGCGCAGCGCAGCAGGACCCACAGCTCGCCGCTCAGATCCGGCTCCAGGATCCCGGCGGCCCCCGTGTACCAGCCCCGGCCGGTGGGCTCGCAGCGCCGAATCCAGTCCCGCGCCGCCTGCCTCGGGTGCCCGTTGGTGGCGGGGGTTGGGTGCAGGAGCTCGGCCAGATCGAACAGGTCCCGCTCGCCGGCGAGGCGGGCGGCGATGGGCGTCCACAGGTGCTGGGCGTTGTGGAGCTGGAGCACCCCGGGCTGGAGTGGCACCTGCAGGTCGGTGCAGCAGCCCGCCAGCGCCGCGCGAAGGGCCTCGACCACCACCGCATGCTCCCGGCGATCCTTCTCCGAGCGGATCAGGTCGTCCGTCAGGGTCGCATCCAGGGCCGAGCTGGCGGAGCGGGGGGCGGTGCCGGCGATGGCGTCCACCTCCACGGCGCGGCCCCGCACCCGCAGCAGGCGCTCGGGGGTGGCGGCGATGAAGCTGGTGTCGCCCTGGGTGATCCGCATTACCTGACAGGGGGGAAAGAGCCAGGTCAGGACCCCCTGCAGGCGTCGGAGGTCGAAAGCGCGCAGGCCCCGCAGCCCGACGCGGCGGCTGAGCACTGCCTTTTCGATGGCACCCCCCTCGATCTCTCCCAGGGTCGAGCTGACGAGCCCCTGCCAGTCCCGCAGGCCCGGCAGGCTACCCAGGTGCTGGAGGGGGGCGGGCGTGAGCGGCTCCGGTAGGGGCTCGCTCAGGGTCGCCGCCAGGCGGGCGAGCCGGCCCATCCAGCGCCGGCGAAGGACCGCCTTGGATGCCGGCAGTCGGGTGCTGAGGACGATGGCGGCCTGGTCGCGCAGGCGCCAAAGGGCGAGCTCTGGGATCCAGAGCAAGGCGTTGGGCAGGTCATTCCCCTGGCCGGTGGGTCCCTCTGACGAGCACGGCGGATCGGGATCCGCCGCGAAGCCCATGAGGGCGAACCCATGGAAACCGGTCTCGTCCGGATCGAGCTGGTGCCACGATGGCGATAGGGCGCGTGCCGCCTGCCCCAGCTTCGGAAACCGGTTGGGGCCCGCGGCCTGCCACTGGGCGGCGATCCCGTAGCCGGCCCGCAGCTCTTCGCGACGACCGTGGATCAGGCCGAATCGCGGTCCGGGGAGCTCTGGCGGCAGGACGGGCGCGCCGGGTAGCGCGAGGGCCAGGGACGCCATTCCCTCCCCGGTGTCCCAGGGGATGCACCCAAGGGTCTCGTCCAGTCGGGCCTGAAGCTGCTCCAAGAGGTGGAGGGGGGCGAGCATGGGTCAGGGTCTCAGGGGATTGGAGGTTTACTCGAGCTTGGCCCAAGGCCGGGGGCTTACCCATCGGGGCTTCGGCGATCACCCCTGCCCATCGCTCTTCGGTGGCCCAGGGTCCTTGGGTTTGCGGGCCTCCTTATCCCGTCGCAGGGACCTGAGCTGCGCCAGGCCGAACAGGAAGACCAGGCCAACGATCAGCAGGAGCTCGGCGAGGACCAGCAGGCTGGAGTCCATGGGGACCTGGTCATTCCATGTAGGCCGCAGGGGTCGCAAGGCCGCCGAGGCTCGGGGAGCCCTCGGTTCTCATGGCGACCCCCGGGTTGCGGCGGCTGCGCTCCTGGCGCTCGAGACGTTCGAAGAGCTCGAGCACCCACACCAAGCGATCCGCGAGACGCGGCGCCGCTGGACGCCGTGCCCGCGGCTGGTGCCCGATGGACTCGACCAGGAAGCGCGTCTCCTCCAGGGGCGCGATGGGCTGTTGGTTCGGGGCCCTCAGGGTGGAGCCGAGGATGTGGGCCAAGAGGGCGAGCTTGCGCGCGGGCGAGACGACGGCCCTTTGGGTGAGGGAGTCCAGACCGCGCCGGCGCACCTCCTGGCCGATCTCCGCATAGAGCCGGCGGGCCGCGGCGATGCCCGGGCGGCAGGCTAGGGGCAGCCCCGCGATGCCCAGATCGGCGCGCCCGTAGAGCTGGTCCGCCGCCGCCAGCAGGCGCTCCAGGATTCCACCAAGGGCGGGGCTCCAGGTGGGGGAGGCCAACCAGGCATCCGGGTCCATGCCCGCGTTGCGCATCCAGTCCCGGGGCAGGTAGAGACGGCCCCGGCCCGCGTCTTCGCCGACGTCTCGGGCGATATTGGAGAGCTGCATGGCCACCCCGAGGTCGCAGGCCCGGGCCACCAAGACCGGGTCCCGGACACCCATCAGGAGTGCCATCATGGCCCCTACGGTCCCGGCCACCCGGGCGCAGTAACCGTAGAGGGCGGAGAGGTCTTCGTAGCCGCGCCCTTCGGCGTCCCAGGCGAAGCCCTCGATCAGGGCCTCCAGCAGCGCCCGGGGGATGGCGAAGGCACGGACCACGTCCGCCAGGGCCCGATCCGCCGGGATCCCCAGGGGCCGGCCGGCATAGACCCCGTCGAGGCGCCGATTCAGGTCCGCGAGGGCCGCTCTCGGGTGATCCGCCAGGTCCACCGCGTCGTCCGCCAGGCGGCAGAAGGCGTAGAGGGCGGTGGCGGGCTCCCGCACCCGGTGCGGCAAGAGAAAGGAGGCGGCATAGAAGGAACGGGAGCCGCCCCGCAGCAAGGCTCGCCCGGCGGCGAGGTCCGCCGGGCTCCCATACTCCAGCTCAAACGAAGGTCGAGGCATCGGGGATCACCGAATCGAGCACACGGGCAGAAGACAAGACGCCGGGGACCCCGGCCCCGGGATGGGTGCCGGCCCCGACCAGATAGAGGTGGCGGACCTCTTCGCTGCGGTTATGGGGCCGGAACCAGGCACTCTGCCAGAGCACCGGCTCCAGGCTGAATCCAGCCCCCTTGTAGGACAGCAGGCGATCGCGAAAATCCAGGGGCGTGGTCACCAGCGAGGTGGCCAGGCTCGACTCGAGCCCGGGTAGCAGGCTCGACTCCAGATAGGCGGAGACGGCGGCCCGGTAGGGCTCGGCCTGGGTCCGCCAGTCGGTGCTGCCGTCTAGGTGCGGCACCGGGGCCAGGGCGTAGAAGGTATCGCAGCCGCTGGGTGCCAGGGAGGGGTCCGTTGCGGTGGGGCGGTGCAGATAGAGGCTGAAGTCGCGGGCCAGCACCTTGCGATGGAAGATGTCCGCCAGCAGCTCACGGTAGCGCGGCCCCATCAGGATCGTATGGTGGAGCACATCCGGATAGGTCCGGCGGGTCCCGAAGTACCACACGAAGAGGCCGCTGGAGTAGCGGGCCCGGTCGATACGCCGATCGGTCCAGCGCCGCCGAGCGGTGCCCGAGAGCAGGTGACGGTAGGTCCAGGCCGCATCGGCGTTTGAGACCACCAGATCCGCCGCGATCTCCTCGCCGTCGGCCAAACGCACCCCCCGGGCCTGGCGATCCCGGACCAGGATCTCCGCGACGTCCGCCCGGTAGCGGATCTGGTTGCCCTGACCCTCGATCAGGCTCACCAGCCCGCTGACCAGACGGCCGGTCCCGCCCATGGCAGAGTGCACCCCCCAGCGCCGCTCCAGGAAGGAAATCAGGGCGTAGATGGAGGTGACCGAGAAGGGGTTGCCTCCAATCAGCAGCGGGTGGAAGGAGAGGATGGTGCGCAGCCGCGGGTCCTTCACATAGGATGAGACCATCGCGTAGACGCTGCGGTGGCTTTGCAGCCGTATCATCGACGGGACGATGCGCGCCATGTCCCACAGGGTGTCGAAGGGGACGTGCCCGAGCTGCTCGAACCCCACGCGGAAGATGGCCTCGCTCTTGGCCATGAAGCGCTCGTAGCCCGCAAGGTCCTCCGGGGCGAGCCGCCGGATCTCCGCCCGGATCGCCTGAGGGTCGCCGCTGTAGTCGAAGTGCTCCCCGTCATCGAAGCGGATCCGATAGAAGGGCTCCATGAGCCGCAGGTCGATCTCATCGGAGAAACGGCGACCGCACAGACTCCAGAGCTCCTCCAAGAGGAAGGGGGCCGTGACGATGGTGGGGCCGGCGTCGAAGGTGAAGCCGTCCTGGTGATGGACGTAGGCGCGTCCCCCGGGGGCGTCCAGGCGCTCCAGCACCGTGACCCGGAAGCCCCGGGCCCCCAGGCGAACCGCTGCGGCAAGTCCGCCGAAGCCGCTCCCGATCACCACGGCGTGGGGTTTGTCGCCACGCGCGAAGGAACGGGTGAGGTCGGGCGGGAGCTGGGGTTGCGCAACTGTCAAGATGACAAGACTCTACCAAACGTCTAGCTGGATTGACAGTATAGCAGCTACCTTGGCTCGTTGGCTCGGACCCCCGTGAAGGGATCCGGGAGGGTGGCGGATTATCGGTCGGACAGCGCGGCCGCCGATCCGGCGAGTTGCCGCTCCATGTCGTCCAGATATTCCCAGGTTTGGTGCTCGTAGATGACGACGGCGGCGGCCCACTTCGAGCGCGTAGATCGAAACGGGTCGCCTTGTGTGCCAGGGTGTGCGCCGCAGGATGGAAGGCCAGGCCTCACCAAAGCCCGACCCAAACCGCGAAGGGGCCCAGGAGGGCAGCGATAAAAAGGGGCAGGGCCACCGGCAGGGCGAGCCGGGTGCCGCCAACGGCCACCGCCATCCCCCCCTTGACCAGGCAGTTGCTGGCGGCGGCGATGACGATCCCGGTGACGGCAATCCGCGGGTCCAGGCCCGTCTTCGCCATGCCGGCGAGGGACAGGGTGATGGCGTCCACGTCGGCGATCCCGGAGGCGGCCGCCAGGGCCAGCACCCCCGCGCTGCCGAGCCACAGCTCCACCCCCTTGGCCAGCACCAGAATCAAGGCCAGCAGGGCGCCGAAACCGAGGGCCGTCCTCAGCTCCAGGGGGTTGCTCAAGGGCGTGGAGGTGCCCCCTTCCTGTCCGCTCAGGCCGCGCCATTGGCGCAGCGCCGGGCCATAGAGCGCCACGGACATGAGGGTCAGAGCGGGCAGGGTCGGGACCACCAGGGCCGGCGCCACGACCGCCAGCAGCACCGCGATGCGCGGGAACAGGGTCCCACAGGCGAGCAGGATACCCGTGGAGAGGGTGGGGGTGAGATAGGGTCGGCTGCGCGCCAGCCGGGAAAAGTGCAGGGTCAGGGCGGTGGATGAGGCGATCCCCCCGAAGAGTCCGGTGAAGATGAATCCTTTGCGGGCGCCTGCCGCCTTGACGGCGATGTAGCCGACGAACGACATGGCGGCGATAAGGACCACCATCCACCAGATCCGATGGGGGTTCAGGGCCTGCCAGGGTCCGTAGCCCCGGTCCGGCAGCAGGGGCAGGACCACCACTGAGAGCAGCAGGAGCTGGAGCCCGGCCTCGAGCTCCTCTCGGCTGAGGGTATCGAGCCAACGGTGCATGGCGGGCTTGGAGCTGAGCAGCAGGGCCGCCACCACGGCCGCCGCCGCGGCCAGGGCGACGCTCCCGGAGCCGGCCAGGGCCCCGAGCACGAAGGTCAGCAGGCCAGCGACCGGCCCGGTGATGCCGAGCTGGTCGGGGCGCACCTTGGTATGCACCACATGGGCGGTGGCGAAGAGGATAGCCAGGGCGAGGAGCCCCATGGCCGGTATCCAGACCCCTAACGGCGGGACGGCCAGGGCCGCGGCACCGCCCAGCAGCCCGATGAGGGCGAAGGTGCGCACCCCCGCCACCCGGGTCCCCTCCTGCTCCCCGCGCTCCGACCAGCCGCGCTCGACGCCGATCAACAGACCGATCGCGAGCGCGACGCCGAGGTGATAGAAGGTGGCTTGATCCGGGGACATCTCGGCCGTCTCGGAGCTCAGGCTAAGCGATGCGGATGGGGCGGCCCTCCACGGCGCAGGACCCGTGAGACCCCAGCGCCCTTCCGCACAGACTACACCATGGATTCGGACTACGGTCCTGGGTATCCCTGCCTGACCCAGGCGGCCTACGAGTCGTTGCAAAGGAGCGACCGCGTTGAAGACAGGCCCGGAATGGTCGCCATCGATTCGCCTAAGACTATGAACCGGAAGCCCACTGGCCCTTGTCGGGAGGACCCGCTCGGGTTGACCCCGTGTCTCGCACCGCTTAGGGTCCGGGCATGCCGGGGCGATCCGCCGCCTATCGATCTGCCGCAATCGGCCTCGGGCTCGCGCTTGCCGGCAGTCGTCCGGCCGTGGAGTCGGGGCCCCCCGTGCTGAGCTGGTAGGCATTCAAGGAGGACGGCGAGGGGGTTGCCCTGGAGCCAGGGCTTACCCGCGAGGCCCTGGCCCTGATGCGGCGCCTGGCCGGGGGTGTCCTCTCGCTCCCCCTGGGCGAGGTCGGCCTAGGCCCTGAGCTGTGCCGAGGGCTCGCCGACGGGCCCCTGGTCGCCGGGTTCAGGCCCGAGTCCTTGGCGCCGGCGGAGCTGGGGGTGGGGTCGGAGAGCCTGGTCTTCGAGGGGCGGGTGGACCTGATCGAGTGGCTGGGCGCCGAGCTCTTCGTCCATCTCGAGGCCGCCGAGGTGTCGATGTCCCCCCACCGTCCCTTGCGGATCTGCGCGTGGGGGAGCGCTCGGAGCGGGCCCGTCTGATCGCGCGCCTGGACCCCGCAACACCGCTGCGCGAGGGGGTGCCCCTGCGCCTCGCCCTGGACGCCGAGGCCCTGCATCGCTTTGCTGGGGAAACCGGGCAGCGCCTGCCGTGTGCGACGGGGCAGGCGCCCGGACCCACCTGATCGGTGGCTCGTTTCGAACCCCGGCGGTCGGCGCAAAGGCGCGCTTCGCCTGGGGTCACTCCGCGGAATGGGTGCCAACGGCTAGCGCGCCTCATCCTCACGAGCTACCGAGCCTATCCTGCCGCCGCCTGCGCGGTGGGGCATGGAGGGGGGATACCAACTTCGTGCGCCCGGGCACGTTCGGGGAGCCGTATCTGGCTATCCTTTCCAGCACAGGGTCGGACGCTTGTGCCGGATAGGCCGTCGAACGGTCGTCCGGTCGCCGAGCCCTGAGGATCCACTCACCCGAGGCCCAACGACGTGCATCCAGAGCCATTCAACCCAGAGCTGACGCGGATACTCGACCGTGTCTATGGCTTTCGGCTGGTCGACGGGGTCGATCGGACGGCGAGCCCCATCCAGGCGGACCTCTCACGCCTGCGCCGGCAGCGTAGCGTCGAGGCCCTGGAACGGGCCCTCGACGATCTGCGACAGGTCCGGGAGCGCTCCCAGGGGATGGCGGCCATCCGGGATGAGCTTGATTACCTGCACTCCCAGCTCGTCGAGCTGAAGGCGCTGGGGGAGGAGATCAGCCGCCTGCGCCTGCAGCTCGCCAAACCGCCCTCAGCCCATGGGCTCGCCAAGGGCCCTGCGATGGTGCAAGGCGCCCCCGGGGCCTGATCCCGGAGCCGCTCCCCGATCCGCTTCCGTTCGGGGGCCGCTCCCGGCCCCGGATCCCCAGCCCTACGCCCGAGTGACCCCCAATGCCTGGGGTCCGCTGCGCTCTCACGCCAGGCGCAGGGCGGTGGCCATGCCCAAGGGGATGACCGGGGCCTACTCCTAGAAGCGTCGGAGCGCAGGCTCTGGGATCCAATGCAAGGCATTGGGCAGGTCACCGGCTTGGCCACGCCCGTCCGCGGCCGAGTCCGGCGGACTCTGGTCCGCGGCGAAGCCGAGCAGGGCGAAGCCGTGGAAGCCGGTCTCGTCCGCTGGCCCGCCATTGGGCAGCCAACCCATGGCCGGCCATGAGCCCCCAGGTCGGCCGTGGATCAGGCCGAAGCGGGGGTGGGGAAACTCAGTCGCGCACCCTCGGAGGGCCGGCGTGAGCCGGGTCCCCCGGCCGCCGATGCAACTGGGCGGACCTCTGGTCCTGAATAGTTCAACCCCGAGTCGCGATCCGGGCCTGGCCCGCTTGCGCCGGCATCTTAACAACAGCGCGGCCGGCGAGCCCTCAACCGCCAAGCCGCCGCTCCATCTCCCGCAGGTCCCCCCAGGTATTGAGGTTGGCGAAACCCCCGGGCTGGTCGCTGAAGTCGGCGACCGCGCTTCTCAGGGTGTGGTACCAGTCCTGCACGGCGCTCCCACCCGCATCCAGATAGGCGTCGAGGCTGCGAGCCAGACGTACCGGGATCAGGGCGTGGAGCGGTTGGAGTCGGACGCCATCGTGAGCCACGGCGAGGTCCGCCCGCCCGGCCTCGAGGGCGAGGCCGAGGCGGTTCCCCAGATCCGGTGGAATCCAGGGCGTGTCGCAGGGCACGCACAGGATCCAGTCGGTCGGCGCCGCGGCCAGGGCGCTGGCGATACCCGCCAGGGGTCCTGGGAAACCGGGTCTCTGGTCCGGGATCACCGGGTGACCAAGGCGTAGGTAGCGGCCAGACTCGCGGTTCGCGTTGATCAGGAGGCTACCCACCTGGGGGGTCAGGACACCGATCACCCTTTCCACCAGGGACAGGCCAGCGACCTCCACGAGACCCTTGTCCACGCCCCCAAGGCGCCGTGCCCGGCCGCCAGCGAGGATAACCCCCGTGATCTGGGCGGGCCTCAGGCAGGGCTCAGGGTCCATGGGCTCTCGCTGGAGTCTGGCGCGGACGAGCAGTGGCGCGGAGGGCCGACATTAG
>JBLMWY010000193.1:0-10519 GCA_050257475.1 Bdellovibrio bacteriovorus | reverse complement strand
GAGGTCTACGACAGCAACCGCTACACCCTCTACGGGGCCCTGACCCGCCTGGGTCTGGACATCCTGGATCTCGGCGTGGTGCGCGACGACCCCGCCGCACTCGAGCAGGCATTCACCGAGGCCGCGGCCCAGGCGGACGCCATCCTGACCACCGGCGGCGTCTCGGTGGGCGAGGCCGACTACGTGCGCGAGATCATGGGCCGGCTGGGCGACGTGCGCTTCTGGCGCATCGACATCAAGCCAGGCCGCCCCATGGCCTTCGGCCGTCTGGGCAACGCCTGGCTGTTCGGCCTGCCCGGAAATCCAGTCGCGGTCATCGTAAGCTTCTATCAGATCGTGCTGGATGCACTCCATCGGCTCCAGGGCCTCGACCCCCTGCCCATCCATCCGACCTTCGCGGTCCCCTGCGACAGCCCCATCCGCAAGGTCCCCGGGCGCCGGGAGTTCCCCCGCGGGGTCCTGTACCAGGCCGACGGAGAATGGCGCGTGCGCCTGTCGGGCAACCAAGGCTCCGGCGTCCTGCGCTCCGTGACCGACGCCAACTGCTTCATCTGCCTGCCCGAACAGCGCACAGACGTCGAGGCCGGCGACCTGGTCGAGATCCAGCCTTTGCTGGGGCTGATCTAGGGGACCCCAATCGCGGCGTCACTGCGCGGAACTAACATCCCATGGCCGCTGGCCGCCAAGGCATCGGCGATGGTGGCAAGTAGGTGCCAGGGGTCTTGGGCGGCGAGCCCCTTGATGGCCAGGTCGGCCTGGGCGCAGTGCTGCAGCAGGTCTTGAAGCAGGCTGGGGGAGAGGCGTTGGAGGGCCCGCTCGATGGTCTGCTCCCGCATCCGCGGGACCTTGTGGCGGGCGAGGACCGGGGCGATGGGCGCGCGGCGCGCGCGGGCGGCGGCGGCCTCGGCGAGCATGCGGATGTCCCGGGCCAGGGCCCACAGGACCAGGGCGCTGGCGGTGCCCTCGGCCCGCAGCACCTTCAGGACCCGTTGGGTGCGGGCCCGGTCCGCCGCGAGGGCGGCGTCGGTCAGGGCGAAGAGGTCGAAGCGGGCGCTGTCCGCCAGGTTTCCCAGCAGATCGTCGAGGGCCAGGGGGCCAGGATCACGCAGCAGACGCAGCTTCTCGATCTCCTGCACCGCGGCAAGCAGATTGCCCTCGCAACGCTCGGCCAGCAGCTCCGCCACCCCCGGCTCCGGGCGCAGCCCCACGGCGGCAAGCCGTTCGTCGATCCACTGGTTCAGCTCCCGACCTTTGAGGGGCCACACCTGGATGATGGCACCGGTCCCATCCACCGCTCTGGCCCATTGGGTGTCGAGCTCCTTGCGCTCCAACGCGGGCGCGACCATGAGGAGCAGGTTGTCCGGGCAGGGGCGGGCGCAGAAGGCGCGGATGGCCTCGCCGCCCTCCTTGCCGAGCCTTGGGGTCAGGATCCTCAGATCGATCAGCTTGCGGTTGGAGAACAGGGAGAGGGCGGCCGCGGTCGCCGCCAGGCTGCCCCAGTCGAAGCCCGCGTCCGCCTCCAGCACCTCGCGCTCGTCGAAGCCCAGGGCCCGGGCCCGCTCCCGCACCAGGCGGGCCGCCTCACCGAGCTGATAGGGCTCATCGCCGCAAATCAGGTACAGGGCGGCGAGCTGGCGCTCGAGCTGGGCCGAGAGCTGGTTGAAGCGCAGGCGCACGGGGCCGGGCGCTCAGGCGAGCACCGCGCGCAGGCGCATCAGGATGCGGTCCGCGGCATCCGTGGCGAAGTCCTGGAAGATCAGCTCCTCTTCGAGCTGCTTGCCCAAGACCTCCACATCCGGATTGTCGAAGGTACGCACCAGGTCCAGGGTCTGGGGCGGCATCCGCTCCTTGCCGTCCTTGCCCACCGCGTCGAAGTGCACCAGATAGTGGAGCTCGTACGCCAGGACCTTGCCGCTCGAGTCCACCGCCGCGACCCGCGAGAATCGGGTCTCGGAGAGGATGCGCAAGATCAGCTTGGCCGGACCCGGTCCGGCGGCCAGCTTCACGGCGCTGCCAGTGAGCTGGTCCTCGATGGCGCGCTGCACCGGAGAGCCCGGTGCCGCTTGGATGTAGAGTGGATTGAGCTCGGGCGGTATCTCGACCGCCCCCCGCAGATGAAAGCCGCATCCCACCAGCAGGGTTGCAGCCAGGGTCGCGGACAGCAGGAGCCAGGCCGGACAGGGCAGCCAAACCCTGGGACCCGAGGCCCCGCCTCCGCCTTTAGCGGTGTGTCCAAGGGCTGCCAAGGGCCTAGCCCGCCACCACGTTCACGAGCTTGCTGGGCACCACGATCACCTTGCGGATCGTCAGGCCCTCGGTGAAGCGCTGAACCGCGGCGCTCGCCAGCGCCGCCGCCTCCACCGCGGACCGATCCGACTCGGCCGGCACCGCGAACTTGCCGCGCACCTTTCCGTTGACCTGAACCACATACTCGATGCTATCCAGACGCAGGGCCGACGCGTCCACCTCGGGCCAGGGGGCGCGCAGAATGTCGTCGCCGAAGCCCAGCTCCCGCCACAGGTGGTGGGTGATGTGGGGGGCGATGGGCCCCAGCAGCCGCAGACAGATGCTCAACCCCTCTCGCAGCACCGCCGCCGATCCGACGCTCTCGTCCAGGCGGTAGAGCGCGTTCACCATGGTCATGCAGGCGGAGACCACGGTGTTGAGCTGCTGGCGCTCGTAGTCGAACAGGGCCTTCCTGAGCGCGCCATGGACCTCCCGGCGCACGGCCGCCGCCCCTTCATCCAGGTCCAGCGCATCGACCACGGCCTGGATCTGCCTCCCCTTCCCCACCGCCAGGGCCCAGAGCCGCTTGAGGAACCGGTAAGCCCCCTCCACCCCTTCGTCGTTCCACTCCAGGGACTGATCCGGGGGCGAGGTGAACATGGTGTAGAGACGCACCGTGTCGGCCCCGTAGCGGGCGATCAGCGCCTCCGGGTCCACCCCGTTGTTCTTGGACTTGGACATCTTCTCGATGCCCCCGAAACTCACCGGCGCGCCGTCCGACTTGAGCACGGCTCCGAGCAGCTTGCCCTTGTCGTCGCGGGTTACCTCCACGTCCGCCGGGTTGAACCACTGCTTGCGGCCCTCCGCGTCCTCCCGATACCAGGTCTCGGCGACGACCATGCCCTGGGTGAGCAAGCGGGTGAAGGGCTCGTCGCAGTCCACCAGGCCTTCGTCGCGCATCAGCTTGTGGAAGAAGCGCGCATAGAGCAGGTGCAGGACGGCGTGCTCGATGCCGCCCACGTACTGGTCCACCGGCAGCCAGTAGCGGGCCCGCTCATCCAGCATGGCGCTGTCGCAGTCGGGGGAACAGTAGCGGGCGTAGTACCAGCTCGACTCGAAGAAGGTATCGAACGTGTCCGTCTCCCTGGTTTCGCCACCGCCGATGTCGAAGAAGGACTGCAGGCGCTTCAGGGGTGAGCCGGACCCGTCCACCACCAGATCCTCGGGGAGACGCACCGGCAGATCGGTTTCGGGGCGCACGCCGCCATCCGCCGTGCGCACCACGGGGATGGGACACCCCCAATAACGTTGCCGCGAGACGCCCCAGTCGCGCAGACGGTAGCTCACCCGACGCTCACCCCGGCCCCGCTCGACGAGCCAGTTGGCGACGGCATCAAACGCCTCATCGGAGGTCAAGCCGTCGAAAGGGCCTGAGTCACGAAGAACGCCCTTCTCCACGTAGGCCGCGGCATCGATGGCGCTGGGGCTGCCGTCCACCGAGTGGATGACCTGGCGCTTGGGGATGCCGTAGCGCTCGGCGAACTCCCAGTCCCGCTGGTCGTGGGCGGGTACCGCCATGACCGCCCCGGTGCCGTAGCCCAGGAGCACGAAGTTGGCGGCGTAGATGGGCACCCGCTCACCGGTGACCGGGTGAATCGCGTCGATGCCCAGCGGATGACCCCGCTTCTCCATGGTCTCGATCTCCGCCTCGGAGATCCCGCCGTGTCGGCAATCGGCGATGAAGGCGGCCAGGGACGGGTTGGAGACGGCGGCACGATGGGCCAAAGGGTGCTCGGCCGCCACCGCCACATAGGTCACTCCCATCAGGGTGTCAGGGCGGGTGGTGTAGATCCCGAGCACCTCGTCGCCGCCCGCGATCCCAAACTCCATGTAAACGCCCTCGGAGCGCCCGATCCAGTTGCGCTGCATGGTGCGCACTTGCTCGGGCCATCCCTCCAGGGTGTCGAGGGAGCGCAGCAGCTCCTCGGCATAATCCGTGATGCGCACCGACCACTGCTCGATCTCGCGCTTCTCCACCGGGGCGCCCGAGCGCCAACCCTTGCCGTCGATCACCTGCTCGTTGGCCAGCACCGTCTGGTCGATGGGGTCCCAGTTGACCAGGGCCGTGGCCCGGTAGGCCAAACCCTTCTCCATGAGCCGGGTGAAGAGCCACTGCTCCCAGCGGTAGTAATCCGGATCGCAAGTGGCAAGCTCCCGGTCCCAGTCGTAGCCGAAGCCCAGGCTCTTCAACTGGCCCTTCATGTAGGCGATGTTGGAGCGGGTCCACTCGGAGGGGGGGATCCCGTGCTTGATGGCCGCGTTCTCCGCCGGCAGCCCGAAGGCATCCCAACCCATGGGCTGGAGCACGTTCTTGCCCAGCATGCGTTGATAGCGGGCGATCACGTCCCCGATGGTGTAGTTGCGCACATGGCCCATGTGCAGCCGACCCGAGGGGTAAGGGAACATGGAGAGGCAGTAGAACTTCTCGCGGCTCGGGTCCTCCACGCCCTTGAAGGACTGGCTGGCCTCCCAGTAAGCCTGGGCGGTGGCCTCCACGGCGTGGGGGTCATAGTCGTTGTGCATGGGTGGGCTTGATTGTGGGAATGGGGAGCTTGGTCGCAAGGATACCCTAGGCGGCAACCGGCCGGCGACGGACTCAATCGGCGCCGCCCGGTGTCAGGTAGCCGACGCAGGGCAGGTGAATGGGCTCCAGGGGCTGCCGCTTGCGCAGCCGCAGGGCCGTGAGATGCCCACCCCAAAGACAGCCACTGTCGATACCCCAGACGTTCTCCTTGTTCCAGTAACCGAGGCTCGACCAATGACCGAAGATGATGCGGTCGTGGCGCGTACGGCGTCCCGGACACTGAAACCAGGGGATCAGGGCCTTGGGGCGCGTGGCCAGGGTGCCTTTCTCCTTGAGGGCCAGGGTGCCATCGGGGGTGCAATAGCGCAGGCGCGTCAGGCAGTTGGTGATGAAGCGCAGGCGCTCCATGCCGGTCAGGTCCGGCGACCAACGGCTGGGCTCGTTACCATACATGGCGAACAGGTAGTCCCGATACGCAGGGCCTCGCAGCACGGCCTCCAGTTCACGGGCATGGATCAGGGCCTCCGGCAGGGACCATTGGGGGGCGAGACCAGCGTGAACCAGGGTGAAGCCGCGGTGCGCATCATGGTGCATGAGGGGGCGATGGCGCAGCCAACTCAGGAGCTCCTCGCGGTCCGCTGCCGCCAGGATGGCCCCAAGGTTGCTCTTCTTGGCGTGCTTGGTGTTTCCTTCCGCCAGCGCCAGGAGGTGCAGGTCGTGATTGCCGAGCACCACGACTGAGCAGGCGTCCAGAGAGTAGACCAAGCGCAGCGCCTCCAGGGACCCGGGGCCACGGTTGACCAGGTCGCCAGCAAACCAGAGCCGGTCGCGCGCCGGGTCGAAGCGCAGGCGCTCCAGCAGGCGCTGCAATTCCTCTGCGCAGCCCTGGATATCTCCGATGGCGTAGGTCGGCATCTCGATGGCACGGCCGACGGGGCCGCCGGTGGAGCTTCGCCCAGATTCAGTGGATGGTCTTGATAGAGGCGAGCGAGAAGGCTGGGATCTCGGCTTCGAAGCGCATCCCGTCATCTGCGATCATGCCGTAGGTCCCGTGCATGCTTCCGACTGGCGTGGGGATGACGGTGCCACTGGTGTACTGGAAGCGCTCGCCGGGCTTGAGATGGGGTTGCTCGCCGACCACCCCCTTGCCGCGGACCTCCTGCACCTTGCCGTCCGCGTCGGTGATGATCCAGTGGCGATCGAGCAGGCGGGCTGGCTCGCTGCCCTGATTTTCGATGGTGATGGTGTAGGCGAAGACGTAACGCCCATCCGCCGGGGAGGATTGATCCGGCTGGAACTCGCTCTTGGCCTTGACCTTGATCGCGTGACGTTTCACTGGGCCTCCATGAGGGGGGAGATCGACTGCGTTGCCTAGCCGGGCAAGGGTACCCCAAGGAGCGAGCGGCGAGAACCGGAACCATGGGCCAGCGCGCCTTGAGCCGCGTTACTGGACCTCCGCGAAAGTGAGAACGACAGCAGACAAGCGCCGGGCATCGCGTGATAATACTCCGAGGAGAGGGTGAAGCAGCCGACGATTCCGACGTTAGCTTTATTTCTTTTCAGGCTCTTGTATACTTTTTTTGAACTAAAAATTCCAAAGATCGCCGGTGTGTCCATGACCTACAAGCGCAGCCGTCGGAAACCGGACTTACTCTCACTCGTGCTGATCGCTGTCGTGGTCGGGATGTCCCTGACCCTCGCCTATCAGGTCAATCTGTATTACGGGACAGACTCGGTGCCCATCGCCAATCAGGCCCCCAGCGCCGAGGCCCTGAACCGGTGACCCGGGGGGTTGTCGGCGCGGCAGTGGCCAGGCCGGCCTCCCGAGCAAGCCGCCGATCGCTTCGACAGGCACCGCCTCGGCGGGCCATCGGGCGGTCCCCCCCCGGATTCTGACACCCTAGATCAACCCTAGAGAGTCAGCCTCAGCTCAGACCTTCGCCACAGCACAACATGTCAGAGCCTGTTCGCGTCGCCGTCATCGGTGTGGGATACCTCGGTCGCTTCCACGCCCTGATCTACTCCCGCCTACCGGGGGTCGCGCTGGTCGGGGTGATGGACGCGAATGGCGAGCGCGCCCACTCCGTGGCACAGGAGGCGGGATGTGCCGTCATCGCGTCCGCCACGGACCTGCTGGAGCGGGTGGATGCGGTCAGCGTGGTGGTGCCGACCACCGCCCACCTTGAGGCCTCCGCCCCCTTCCTGCGCCGCGGCATCGCGGTGCTCCTGGAGAAGCCCATCGCGGCCACCCGCGAGGAGGGCGCCGAGATCGTCCGTCTCGCCACAGACCACGGGGCCCTGCTCCAGATCGGGCATGTGGAGCGCTTCAACGCCGGCGTCATGGCCCTGGCGGAGCGGATCGATACCCCGCGCTACCTGGAAGCCCAGCGGATGGGGGAGTTCGTCGAGCGCGCCACTGACGTGGACGTGGTCTCGGATCTGATGATCCACGACATCGATATCATCCTGTCCCTGGTGGGGGCCGAGATTGCGAACATCTCGGCGGTCGGCGCCTCGGTGCTGACGCCCCATGTGGACATCGCCAGCGCCCGGCTCGAGTTTTCCAATGGGGCCGTGGCCAACGTGGTCGCCAGCCGCGTGTCGGACCGCAAGACCCGGCGCATCCGCGTGTTCCAGCCAGGGCGCTACCTGTCCCTCGACTTCATCGACCAGACGATCGACATCGCGGAGCCCCGGGAGGTCCCGGGGGTCGCCCGCCCCGAGATCGCGCGATCGCGCATACAGGTGGAGCCGGTGAAGCCCCTAGACCTGGAGCTGGCGGAGTTCATCCGCTGCGTTCGGGAGGGGCGCCCGCCCCTGGTGGATGGACGGACCGGACTCAAGGCGTTGGAAGTCGCCCTGGAGGTCCACGCCCGCATCGGCGCCTAGGACTCGACGGGAGGTCGGTTCGGGTCCGCGTTGGCCCGCGCCATCGATTGGGCCATAGCGACGGCGGCCCGCAGGCTACCCGGGTCGGCTCTGTCGGTTCCCGCCAGGTCCAGGGCCGTCCCGTGATCCACCGAGGTGCGGATGATGGGGAGTCCCAGGGTGATGTTCACCGCCTGACCGAACCCGAGGTGCTTGAGCACCGGCAAGCCCTGATCGTGATACATGCAGAGGACCGCATCGGCTTCCCGCAACCGGTCGGGGACGAACGCGGTGTCCGCAGGCAGGGGCCCCACCAGATCCCAGCCTCGCGCCCGCAGCCGCTCCAAGGTCGGCTCCAGGACTTCGATCTCCTCCCGCCCCAGGTGTCCGCCCTCGCCCGCATGGGGATTGAGGCCGCACACCAAGATGCGTGGGCGCGAGACTGCGAAGCGGACGCGCAGATCCCGATGCAGTACCTCGATCACGCGCTCCAAGCGGATGGGCGTGATGGCGGCGCTGACCTCCCGCAACGGCAGGTGCGTGGTGGCTAGGGCCACCCGTAGCCCCGAGGTGGCCAGCAGCATCACGGGATCGGCGCGGCAGCGCTCGGCCAGAAACTCGGTATGGCCGGTGAAGGCTACGCCGGCGTGGTTGATGATGCCCTTGTGCACCGGCCCCGTGACCAACCCAGCAAAGGTGCCGGAGAGACAACCGTCACAGGCGACCCGCAGGGTATCGATCACATAGGGGGCGTTGCGGGTGTCCAGGTGCCCCGGCTGGGCCGGGGCCCGCAGGGGCACCCGCAGCACCTCCAGGGAACCGGGGGGGCTCGGCGCTGCGTCACCCTTGGGGTCGAAGTCGAGACAGCGCAGTGGTAACCCCAGGGCCGCCGCGCGCGCCGCCAGCAGCTCGGGGTCCGCCACCGCCACCAGGGACGCCTGCTGAGGCTCCTGGGCCAGCCGGACCAGCAGATCCGGACCGACGCCGGCAGGCTCGCCGGGGGTGACGGCCAGGCGCAAGGAAGACATGGACGTGCTAACCCCCCGGCTCACTGGTCCCGTTCATTCTCGTCGCCACGGATCTCCACATAGGCCTCGTCTCTGAGCTGGCGCAGCCAGGCATCGGTGGCCTCCTCGGCCTTGCGGCGCTGAATGGCCTCCCGCGCCTTGAGACGCAGAAGTTCATCCGCCGCGTCCTGGGTGCGGCGCTCCTGGACCTGGACGATGTGCCAGCCAAAGGGGCTCTGGAAGGGCTCGCTGATCTCATTGGGGCCCAGGGGGCTCATGGCCTCCTCGAACTCACTCACCGTATCCCCCGGATTCACCCACCCTAGGTCCCCGCCCTTGAGTGCAGAGCCGGTGTCGTCAGAGTGGGCCCGTGCCAAGGTCGCGAAATCGTCGCCACCGAGGATGCGGGAGCGTAGCTGATTGAGGCGGGTCTTGGCGTCGGCGTCTGAGACCAGCTCGTTGGTGCGGATCAGGATGTGACGTGCCTTGGTCTGGGTGACACTCTGGGGGCCGCCACCCTTGATGTCGGTGAGCTTGATGATGTTGAAGCCGCTCGGGCTACGTATGGGCTCGGTGATCTCGCCCTTGGCCATGGTACGGGCCAGGTCGGTCATCAGGCTCGGCACCGCTGCCATCTCGAACCACCCCAGGTCACCCCCCTGCAGCGCGGTTCGCCCATCGGAGCTGGCCGCGGCCACGGCCGCGAAATCCGCCCCACCCCGAAGCTTGGCCAGGAGCCCCTTCGCCTTCTTCTCGGCCTGGGCGACCTGGGCGGGGGTTGGGTTTTCCGGCAGGGCGACCAGGATATGCTGAAGCCGCACCTGCTCACGGGGGACCAACTGGCTGGCATTCTTGGCCAGGAAGCGATCCACCTCCTGATCGGTCACCTGGACATTGCGCGCCACCTCCTGGGTCTGGAGTCGGCTGAGGAGGATCTGCATGCGCGTATCCTCGCGGAAGTCCTGGAAGCGGATGCCTCCTGCCTCGAGCGTCGCCTGAAGCTCCTCGAGGGACAGGCCATTGCGGGCGGCGATGTTCGATAGGGCCTCCGTCAGGGTCCCCTCATCCACCTCGATCCCGAGCTGCTTGGCGCGCTGCTGCTGGAGGCGCTTGAGGATCAACCGCTCCACCACCTGCTTGCGAAGCTGCTCCGGCGGCGGCACCGCCGTGCCCTGCTGCTGGAGCTGCGGGATCACCAGATTGGTCTCCCGAGCGACCTCGCTCTCCAGCACCACGTCGTCGTTAACTACGGCGACGATCGAGTCCAGCTCTTGGGCGAGCGGGGGCGTCATCGCCGCCATCCACAGCAGGATCAAGGCGCCCAGGCGCGCAGGCACCCCACGCGGACGGGGTTTCATTGCGCGTCCGGCGAGGGCCTCCTTGGGGCCGCTTTCAGTCTGCACGATAGCCATAGATGCCTTGCTCCAGGAGCTTGTCGATCGAGCTGCCCAGGGCTCCAAGCCCGGCCAGCTCCAGTTGGACCATGACGCTGGTGTTGCCTTCCTCCTGCGTGGGGGTCTTCAGATGCCGACCCACAATGCGCAGCTTCCAGCAGCAGCGTCCGAACTCGATGCCAGCGAAGGCATCCACCGTCTCGTTGTTGAGCCAGGAATACAGCCAGCGCCCCACCAGACCCACCTGGGGCGTCACCGGGAACTGGAAGGACAGGTCCGTGTCCTCGTAGCGCTGCGCCTCGGTCTGTCCCAGGTTGTAGCGATACGCGAGGTTGATCACCCGATTATCCCCCGGGGCGTAGCGCAGCTGCAGCACCCGCTTCTCCCAAGGATCCTCGGTCTCGTTGGGGTTCCACTGGAGGCTGGCCCGGGCGCTCCAG
>JBLMWY010000192.1:0-5584 GCA_050257475.1 Bdellovibrio bacteriovorus | reverse complement strand
GTCTCGTCCACCACGGTGGCGGGCAGGATCACACCCTGGCCGATAAAGTCCGCAACGAAGCGATTGCGCGGCTCGTGGTAGAGGGCGAACCCGGTTCCCCACTGATGGATCTCGCCCTGGCCGAGCACGCCGATCTGGTCGGCCATGGCAAAGGCCTCGAGCTGGTCGTGGGTGACGAGGACGGCGGTCACCCCTTCGCGTCTGAGCACCTCCCGCACCTCCCGGGCAAGCTGCTCGCGAAGGGCCGCGTCCATGCTGGAGAAGGGCTCATCCAGCAGCAGGATCTCCGGCCGCGGGGCCATGGCCCGCGCCAGGGCCACCCGCTGCTGCATGCCGCCGGAGAGCTGGTGGGGGTAGCGCTTCGCGGCGTGGGCGAGCCCGACCAGCTCCAGAAGCTCGGCGACTCGGGCCTCGCGCCCCCGCCGGGCGAGTCCTGTGAGGCCGAAGCCTACGTTGCCCTCCACGGTTAGGTGGGGAAAGAGCGCGAAGTCCTGAAAGACCATGCCTACCCGCCGGGCCTCAGGCGCCAGGGTCTCTCCGGGTGCGGAGACCCGCCGGCCGTGGATCAGGATCTCCCCCTGGGCGACCGGCTCGAAACCCGCGATGGCCCGCAGCAGGGTGGTCTTGCCGCAACCGCTCGGCCCCAGCAGACAGCCGATGACTCCCGTCTCCAGGACGAAGCTGGCGTCGCGGACCACGGTGTGTGACCCGTAGGCCACACTGACCTCTCGCACCTCAAGCTGTGTCGGCATCGCGGGACCGGGTGATGGATCGACTGAGCAGGATAACCGGGGCAAGGCCTACCAGCACGATGGTCAGTGCCGCCGGGGCGGAGTCCGCCAGACGCTCGTCGGAGGCGAGCTCGAAGGCGCGCACCGCCAGGGTATTGAAGTTGAAGGGCCGCAGGATGAGGGTGGCGGGCAGCTCCTTGAGCACGTCCACGAAAACCAGAAGCAGAGCGGTGAGGAGACTGCCCTTGAGCATGGGCAGGTGGACCCGGAACAGGACCCTTCCCGGTGCCAGCCCCATGGAGCGACCCGCCTCGTCCATGGAGGGCTTGACCTTGGCCAGCCCGCTCTCGACGGTTTGCAGCGCTACCGCCAAGAAGCGCACCAGGTAGGCGAACAGCAGGGCGGCCAGGGTGCCGCTCAGCAGGAGCCCGGTGGACAAGCCGAGGTGGGCGCGCGCCCAGGCGTCCAGGTTGTTGTCGATCCAGGCGAAGGGGATGATGACGCCGATGGCGATCACGGTACCCGGCACCGCATAGCCGAGCCCCGCGAGGCGCACGCTCCCGTCCACCAGGGCGGTGGGGTGGAGTCGCTTACCGTAAGCGAGCAGCAGGGCCAACAGCAGGGCGAGCAGCGCGGCGAGGGCGGCGAGCTGCAAGCTGTTAACAACGAGGCGCAGGAAGTCCCCATCGAGGGCCGTGCGCCCGATGGTGGCGGCCCAGACTGCGAGTTGGCCTGCGGGGATCAGAAATCCGAACAGGAGCGGGGCCAGGCAGAATCCGAAGGCACCGGCGGCCCACCAACCCCGAAGACGATGCCGCCGGATCGCCTGATGGCGCTGGCTGGTGTGATGGTAGCGGGCCTGGCGCCGGGAGCTACGCTCGATGGCGATCAACACCAGAACGAAGCCCAGGAGCAGGGCAGAGAGCTGAGCCGCCCCCGCGGCGCTGTTCAACCCGTACCAGGTGCGGAAGATCCCGGTGGTGAAGGTCGAGACGCCGAAGTACTGCACGGTGCCATAGTCCGCCAGGGTCTCCATCAAGGCCAAGGAGAGTCCGGCCACGATGGCGGGTCTGGCAAGGGGCAGGGCCACCCGGAAGAAGGTCCGCCAGGGTCCATTGCCCAGGGTCCGGCTGACGTCGAGCACGCACAGCGACTGGCTCAAGAAGGCCGCCCGGGTGAGCAGGTAGACGTAGGGGAACAGCACCAGGGACAGCATCAGCGCGGCGCCGGGCAGGGAGCGCACTTGCGGGAACCAGTAGTCCCCATAGCCCCAGCCCGTGAGGGTCCGCAGGGTGGTCTGAACAGGTCCGGCGAAATCGAGCATGCCGGTGTAGGTGAAGGCGATGATGTAGGCCGGCATGGCCATGGGCAGCAGCAGGGCCCATTCGAAGAGTCCGCGTCCCGGGAACTGGCACATGCTGGTGAGCCAGGCGGTGCCCACACCGCCGATCAAGGTGCCGAGGGCGACCCCAAACATCAACAGGAGCGAATTGGTCACGTAGTCCGGAAGGACCGTGGCCACCAGATGCGGCCAGGTGTCCCCGGTCGGGACCAGGACGAAGCCCAGGATCACCAGCACCGGCAAGGCGATCAGCAGGGCCACGGCGACGCTTGCCGCGGGCCAGAGGCGGGCGGAGGGGTTGAGGTTCACGCTGGCTCGGGTGTCCTTGGGCTGGCGCGACGATGTTTGCTGGGGGCTGCACGCTGTGGACGTCCCCCAAGGTGGCGCTGGCGGACTCGCCGTCCTTGGCCGGACTCACCTATCTCCAGCCGACGCGATCCATCAGGCGAACCGCCTCGGCGTTGAGCTCGCCGAGCCGCTCGAGGTTGAGGGAGTCCGCCTTGAAGGTTCCCCAGGCAGCCAGCGTAGGGCTCAACGGGACCCCTTCCCGCACCGGATACTCCCCGTTGGTGTCCGCATACCACTGCTGGGCCTCGGGGCTCGCGAGGAACTCGATCAGACGGATGGCCGATTCCTTGTTCTTGGCGCTGGCCGTCACGGCCGCCCCGCTGACGTTCACGTGGGTGCCCCGGCCGTCCTGATTGGGCCAGATAACCCCAACGGCCTCGGCCGCCGCCCGCTCGGCTGGGTCCTTCGACCCGAGCATGCCCGCCAGATAGTAGGTGTTGGCAACGGCGATGTCACATTCGCCGGCGGCCGCCGCCTTGATCTGGTCCCGATCACCACCCTTCGGTGGCCGAGCCAGGTTGGCGACCAGCCCCTTGGCCCAGGTCTCGGTGGCTTCGATCCCGTGCGCGGCGATCATAGACGCGACCATCGATTGGTTGTAGATGTTATCCGAGGAGCGGATGCAGATCTGCCCCTTAAAGGCGGGCTCCGCCAGGGCCTCGTAGGTCGAGAGAGAGGCGGGATCCAGCTTGCCCCTCACATAGAGGATTGGGCGGGCCCGCAAGGTCAGGCCGAACCAATGACCGTCGGGATCCCGATAGGCCGCGGGGATGGCGGCGGCGAGTACATCCGATGCCACAGGCTGGGTGGAGCCGGCGGCCTTGGCGCGGTGCAGGCGGCCCGCGTCGGCCGTCATCAGCAGATCGGCGGGCGAGTTGATGCCCTCGCTCTGCAGACGCTGCAGGAGCGCGTCGTCCTTGCCGGTGACCAGGTTGACGCGAATCCCGGTCTGCTCCGTAAAGCGATCCAGGAGCGGCTTGATCAGGTCCTCCTGACGAGAGGAGTAGAGGTTGACCTCATCGGCCGCCATGGCCGGGAAGGGGAGGGCGACGAGCAGGACAGCGAGCCTCGCCAGGCGCGACCAGTGACGAAAGGGGCGCGAAACGATCACGGAGTAGACTCCTCTAGGTCGGGAAATCGGGATGGTTCTAAGCTGGCCGCAGACCCTGTCTGCAGACGGCGCTTATGCTAATGCGAACGCTTCGCAATAACAAGTCTGAACCCTGAGCGGCCTCAATCCATCACCCATTTTCAGAATATAATTGCACGGTTAAGCAGCAGGATAGGGCCCCAGTCCGCGATGGCGCGCCGCGTTGCCGCCTCGGGTCCGGGCCCTTTGGGCCCGCTAAGCACGGGGGGCAGCGGAACTTTCCGTCGCCGGCCTCTATTGAAAACCTAGTGATTTGCTCAGATACTGCGGATCTAAGCAGTCCGCGCAGAAAAACGGAGCCAGGTGCGATGAGCGCAACCCAAGCCGTTGAGGCAATCGTCAAGTCAGAGTACGAGCACGGTTTCGTCACCGAGATCGAATCCGACACCCTCCCGCCCGGTCTCGATGAGGGCGTGGTCCGAGCCATCTCCGCCCGCAAGGGGGAGCCGGAGTTCATGTTGGAGTATCGCCTCAAGGCCTTCCGCCACTGGCAGACCATGGAGACCCCGCGCTGGGCCCATGTGCACTATCCGGAGATCGACTTTCAGTCCATCTCATACTTCTCTGCCCCCAAGAAGAAGGAGGGACCCAAGAGCCTGGACGAGATCGATCCGGCCCTGCGGGAGACCTACAACAAGCTCGGCATCCCAATCGAGGAGCAGATGGCCCTGTCCGGAATCGCCGTGGATGCGGTGTTCGACAGCGTCTCGGTGGCGACCACCTTCCGGGAGAAGCTGGCGGAGGCCGGCGTCATCTTCTGCTCCATCTCCGAGGCGGTGCATGACCATCCGGAGTTGGTGCAGCAGTACCTGGGCTCGGTCGTACCCCACACCGACAACTTCTACGCGGCGCTGAATGCCGCGGTGTTCAGCGACGGGACCTTCGTCTACGTCCCCAAGGGGACCCGATGTCCCATGGAGCTCAGCACCTATTTCCGGATCAATGCACGTAACACCGGCCAGTTCGAGCGCACCCTGATCATCGCGGATGAGGGCAGCTACGTGAGCTACCTGGAGGGCTGCACCGCCCCCATGCGGGACGAGAATCAGCTCCATGCGGCGGTGGTGGAGCTCATCGCCCTGGACGACGCCCAGATCAAGTACTCCACCGTGCAGAACTGGTATCCGGGGGATGCCGAGGGCCGCGGCGGCATCTATAACTTCGTGACCAAGCGGGGGGACTGCCGGGGGGCCCGCTCCAAGATCTCCTGGACCCAGGTCGAGACCGGCTCCGCCATCACCTGGAAGTACCCGAGCTGCATCCTGCGAGGCGACGACTCGGTGGGTGAGTTCTACTCGGTGGCGGTGACCAAGGGCCGCCAGCAAGCGGACACCGGCACCAAGATGATTCATCTTGGAAGAAACACAAGCTCAACCATTGTCTCTAAAGGGATCTCGGCGGGCCACGGCCAGCAGACCTATCGGGGTCTGGTGCGTATCGCCGCCAAGGCCCAGGGGGCGCGAAATCACACCCAGTGCGACTCGCTCCTGATCGGCGACCGCTGCGGGGCCCACACCTTCCCCTACATCGAGGTGAAGAACCCATCGGCCCAGATGGAGCACGAGGCCACCACTTCGAAGATCAGCGACGACCAGCTCTTCTACTGCCGTTCCCGCGGGCTCACCGAGGAGGACGCGGTCTCCATGATCGTCAACGGCTTCTGCAAGGAGGTCTTCAACGAGCTTCCCATGGAGTTCGCGGTGGAGGCGCAGAAGCTGTTGAGCATTAGCCTGGAAGGAGCCGTCGGATAAGCATTTTTCCTAAAGACTTCGCGGAGATTCGAGATGTTGTCAGTCAAAGGCCTTAAGGCCAATGTGGGAGACAAGGAGATCCTGAAGGGGCTGGACTTGGAGATCGGACCGGGTGAGATCCACGCCATCATGGGTCCCAACGGCTCGGGCAAGAGCACCTTCGCCCATGTGCTGTCGGGGCGGGAGGGCTACGAGGTCACGAGCGGCTCGGTCAGCTTCGAGGGCGAGGATCTCTTAGAGCTGGAGCCCGAGGAGCGGGCAC
>JBLMWY010000191.1:0-6675 GCA_050257475.1 Bdellovibrio bacteriovorus | reverse complement strand
GATCAGCCGGTGTTCCTCCCCCGGGGCCTGGTCCTGACTGCCCCCATTGAAGAAGTATGTCACATGGGCGTACTTCTCGGTCTCGGCGCAATGGAGCTGGGCGATGCCGAGACCGCCGAAGACATGGCTGAGGGTCGTCCCGGGGACCTCCGGGCTGAAGGCGGAGGAGAGCCCCAGCTTAGGGTCATAGTCCATCATGCAGCAGAGGTCGAGCCGGGGACTGGCGCCCCGGTCGAAGCCCGCGAAGGCCGGATCCGCCAGGGCCGCCACGATCTGGCGGGGCCTGTCCTTGCGGAAGTTGAACGAGACCAGCACGTCGTCGTCCGCGAGCCCCGGGAAGCCCCCGATCACGCTCGGGTGGATGAACTCATCCCCCTCCCCGGCCCCATAGGCGGTGTTGATCGCCTCCCGGGCCGATGCCGCGCGCCGACCCTTGCCCAGGACCAGGGCGCGCCAGCCCCGCTCCACCCGATCCCAGCGGCGGTCCCGATCCATGGTGTAGAAGCGCCCCGCGACGGTGGCGATGCGCCCACCCGCCCGGGCAAGGGCCTCCTCCAGGGGCGGCAGGTAGTGCAGTGCCGAGCGCGGTGGCGTGTCCCGCCCATCGGTCACCATATGCACCCAAGGGGCGACACCACGACGGACGCAGAGCTCGATCAGGGCGAGCAGGTGGGTGAGGTGGCTGTGCACCCCGCCGTCGGAGACCAGACCCAGCAGGTGCAGGGGGCGGCCCCGGGCCCTGGCGGTCTCCACGGCGCGGACCAGGGTCGGATTGGTGTAGAAGCTGCCGTCGGCGATGGCGTCGTCGATGAGGACCAGGTCCTGTCGCACCATGCAGCCACTGCCCAGCGTCATGTGGCCCACCTCCGAGTTACCCATCTGGCCCTCGGGCAGGCCCACCCCGGCGCCGGAGGCGTTGAGCACCGAGAAGGAATAGCGGAAGAAGTACTCGTCGAGCCGAGGGGTGCGCGCCTGGGCCACCGCATTGTTGATCTTGCTGGGATTGATGCCGAAGCCGTCCAGGATCACCAGGACCACGGGGCGACGGGGAATGCTTAGAAGCTCAGTCATCGATGGCTCCTTTTGATGGCTGCCGACCGCTGGGTTGCTCCGCTTGGCATGCAATTCGGATACCCCGAAGGGCGCCGCTCTATCGCCGGGTCCAGGTCGGGTTTCTGCCCCCAGAACGCACCCCGTTGGTGCAGGCATCGCGTCCCGGGTGCCATCCTGGTGCCCCCCGGCGCCCGTCAGAGACGCCTCGTGGGTGTCAACCCACCGGCCGGCTCGCCTCCCGGATCACCCCCTTCATGTCCCGCACCGCCTGATCCAGACCGGAGAACAGGGCCCGGGCCACGATGGAGTGGCCGATATTGAGCTCCCGTACCCCGGGGATGGCCGCCACCGCCTTGACGTTGTGGTAGTCGAGCCCGTGCCCGGCGTTGACCTGAAGCCCGAGGTCCAGCCCCAGGCGCACGGCACGGCGGATTCGCTCCAGCTCCGCGGCCCGGTCGGAGGGGGAGTGCGCATCCGCGTAGCGCCCGGTGTGGATCTCCACCACCGGTGCCCCCACCGCCCGCGCGGCCTCCAGTTGCCTGGGATCCGGATCGATGAAGAGCGAGACCCGAATCCCCGCATCGGCCAGCCGGGCGCAAAAATCGCGTAGCTCCGACCCCTGGCCCGCGACGTCGAGCCCGCCCTCGGTGGTGAGCTCGGCGCGCCGCTCCGGGACCAGACAACAATCCGCCGGGCGGATCCGGGCGGCGATCTCCCCCATCTCCGGGGTGGCCGCCATCTCCAGGTTCATGCGCGTGGTGAGGATGCCGCACAGGAGCTCCACGTCCCGGGGCTGGATGTGACGGCGGTCCTCCCGCAGGTGCAGGGTGATGAGGTCCGCCCCCGCCTGCTCCGCCACCAGGGCCGCCTGGATCGGATCCGGATAGCGGGTCCCCCGGGCCTGGCGGATGGTGGCGACATGGTCGATGTTGACCCCGAGCAGGACCTCGGGCGCTGTGTTGTCGTTCATGAAGGCTCCCAGAGGTACCGGTCCTGGAATCGTGAAGATCGTTAACCCGCCCCGAGCGAGCCCTTGCGAAAGAGCTCCCGACTCTTGAGTGGCTTGGGGCCAAGATGGGGGCCGAGCAGGCGGCGCAACAGGGTGCGCGCCTCCCTCAGGCCGGCCCCATCGAGCGTCCCGCCGCCCGCCAGGGCCAACAGGGTGGCCCCGGAGACCGCGACGGGCGCGTCCTCGGTCCCGGCCCTCCTGGGCCCCTGACCCGGCTCCACCACGTAGGCGAGGTCGGCCCTCACCGCCAGCCCGGTGTCACCATCGAACCCCAGTCCGGGCGCGTAGCCCAGCTCCTCCAGCAGCCTCAGCTCGAATTGGCGCAGGGTGGTTTCCAGGGCGGCGTCCCCGAGGCCCCCGAGGGCCGCATGGTAGAAGGCGAAGAGCGGATCATGGGGGTCATTTCTACCCAAGAGCCGCGAGAGCAGCTCGTTGAGGTAGAAACCGCAGGGAAGCGCCGCGCCGGCGAGGGCGAAAGGCCGCCCGGCCGGCTCTACCCGCGTCAGGGTGCGGACCTCGCCGCGGCCCACTACGGCGATCCATAAGGGTTGAAAGGGCTGCAGCAAGGCACCCGCGGGGTTGCGCGGCCGCCGCGCCCCCTTGGCGATGGCGGGGAAGCGACCCAGGCCGCTCGCAAACAGCTCCAGCAGCAGGCTGGTGTCGCTGTAGTCGCGCCGGTGCAGCACGAAGGCCTGGTACAGGCCACTGCCCGCCCTGTCCTCGTTCATTTCAGACAGCCGTCACGGCGATACATCCCGAGGGCGCGATCCGCACGTAAGCATGCGTAGGGTCGTCCGGCCGCCGAGGGGCCTAGGATCCCGCGCTCTGGCATTCATTCGCCGGGTCAGCGCTCCCGATAGCCCAGGCTGGCCAGCGCGGCCTCGTCGCTGGACCAGCTCTTCTTCACCTTGACCCAGACCTCAAGGTGCACCGGGCAGCCGAAGAGCTTCTGCATCTCGAGCCGGGCCTGGCTGGCCGTCGCCTTCAGGGCCCCGCCACCCGTACCGATCACGATGGCCTTTTGCCCCGGGCGCTCGACCCAGATGAGGGCATGGACCAGATACCGGCCCCCTTGATCCTCGAAGCGCTCGATCTCGACCGTGGTGCGATAGGGCAGCTCCTGTCCGTAACGCTGCACCAACTGCTCGCGCAGGAGCTCGGCGGCGAAGAATCGCTCCGAGCGGTCGGTGATCTGATCCTCCGGGAACTGGGGCTCGCCCTCGGGCAAGGCGGCGATCACCGCCAGCTCCAGGAGCTCGATCCCATCGCCACGCGCCGCGGAGATCGGGATCAACTCCAGAAAGGCGTGGCGTTCCCCGAGATCCCGCAGATAGGGCAGCAAGGCCCCCTTGTCCGCCACGGTGTCCACCTTGTTGACGACCGCGATGGAGGGCAGTCCAGAGGACACAACCGTCTCCAGGGCCAGGGCGTCCTCTTGGGTCCAGCGCAGGGCCTCCACCACGAACAGGGCGAGATCCGCGTCGAGCACGGCGCTGCGGGCGGTGCGGTTGAGATAGCGGTTCAGCGCGTCCCCACCCCGGCTATGGATGCCGGGGGTGTCAACGAAGAGGATCTGCCCCTCGGCTCGCGTCTTGATGCCAAGGATGGAATGGCGGGTGGTCTGGGCCTTGTGGGAGGTGATGGCCAGCTTCTGGCCGAGGATACGGTTCAGCAGGGTGGACTTGCCCACATTGGGGCGACCGACGATGCCGACCCGGCCGCAGCGCGGGGCCAAGCCTTTAGACATGCTCCGCCCGCTCGCGGACCGTCCGCGAGGTCTCGGGCTCGCCCGGCTCCGCGAGCCGTGCCAGCATGGCCTCCGCCGCAGCCTGCTCGGCCCGGCGGCGGCTGCTGCCCTCCCCCTGGGTAAGGATACCGCGGTCGGGCAGCAGGCAGCTCACGCGGAAGGATTGGGCGTGCTGGCTGCCAGCCACGCTGACCACCTGATACTCGGGGATGGGGCGCCGCCGGGCCTGCAGGAGCTCCTGCAACCGGGTCTTAGGATCCTTGCCTGCGGGGGCGGCGCTTACCTGCCCCAGGGGGGCGCCGAAAAGGGACATCGCCACGGCGCGGGCCGTCTCGAAGCCGGCGTCCAGATAGACCGCCCCCAGCACCGCCTCCAGAGCGTCGGCGAGGATGGAGTCGCGGTTGTGGCCGCCGGTGCGCAGCTCCCCCGCGCCCAGGCGCAAATACTCCCCGAGGGTCAGCTCGCGCGCCAGCTCCGCCAGGGACTCGCGTTTGACCAAGGCCGCCCGCATGCGGCTGAGGATGCCCTCGTCGGCCTCCGGAAGACGCCCTACCAGGGCCTCCGCCACCACAAAACCGATCAGGGCGTCGCCGAGGAACTCGAGACGCTCGTTGTTGATGCCACCCGCGCTGCGGTGGGTAAGGGCCTGATCGAGCAGGTCCTCCCGCCGGAACTGATGGCCTAGCAAGCGCGCCAGTCGGCGCCGGTCGCCGTTCACTGGGCCTGGACCCTCACGGCATGATCGAAGGTAAGGACCACGTCGATGTTCGCGAATAGGTGCTCCCGACGCTCATAGGCGACCTGGACGTCATAAGTTCCGTCATCCAACTTCTGAATGGTGAATGACTTGGGGTCGATGCCCCGCACGTCGTTGATCTCCAACCGACGATTGATCAGGTCCATGATCGCCGGCCTGCCTCCGACAATAGGCTCCGGCGACTGGGCAACGCTGTTCATCGCGGATCTGAGCGTGAGATAGCTGACGTAGGCGGGCGCCGTACGCAGCAGCACGACCGCGACGAAGGCCACCAGGACAAAGGCGAAGAGCAAGCCGGTGAGGCCTATCCCCTGTTGATGCCAACGCGAACCGCTCATGGACTTGAACCCCTCTCAATACGCCCGGATCAGCGAATCACAGTGCCAATGCGGTCCCAAGCGATGGGCGGAAATCCTTCCCGACCTCCGTCCCAATGCATCCAGATCGCAAAGGCCTTGCCCACCAGGTTCTCCTCGGGCACGAATCCCCAGCAGCGGCTGTCGTTGCTGTTGTCGCGATTGTCGCCCATGACGAAGTAATGGCCCTCGGGCACCTTGATGGGCCCATAGGCGAGCTCCCGACACCCCGGTGGCAGATCCGGAACGCCGGGACGCACCAGGGTGTGGTGCTCCACGCCGGCCAGGTTCTCGACCGATTCCTGGGACCCCGTCATGACCAGCCCAGAGCCCACCCCCGTGTAGGTTCCGATGGGTAACCGCTGCTGCGGCTCGCCGTTGATGTAGACGGTCCTGTTCTGATACCAGATCTCGTCGCCCGGGATACCGATAATCCGCTTGATATAGTCGGTTCGACCGTCCTCCGGAAACTTGAACACCACCACATCACCGCGTTGCGGCGTGCCGATCTCGATGAATTTGTTGTTCAACACGGGCAGGCGCAGCCCGTAGGCGTACTTGTTCACCAGGATGAAGTCGCCGGTGAGCAGGGTCGGCATCATGGAGTTGGAGGGGATGCGGAAGGGCTCCACCAGAAAGGAGCGCAGGAGCAGCACGATGAAGATCACCGGGAAGAAGGAGCGTGCGTATTCCACCAGCACGGGCTCCTTGTAAACGGCCACGGTCCCGGATGCACCTTGGGCCTGCGCCCGGGTGCGGCGCCGGCGTCGCGGGGCAAATAGCAAGGCGTCGATGAGCCAAATGCCGCCGGTCACGAGGGAGGCCAGGACCAAGAAGGCTGGAAAATCAAAATTCATAGTCGGGGGGTTCTCGGGTCCGAGGCCGTCCGCGGATAGCATTCAGCTTGGGCGCGACACGGGGGCGGCGGAGGTGAAGTCCTTTGGATGGATGGAAGAAAACGTGAAGGCGATTAGCATTGAGACCCAACCGGCTGGGCTTGGGTGGGGGTTTACGGCACCCTCGACGCCAGGGATGGTGCCCGAGGAGCCCACCGGGACCTATTCATGGCGTGCCCCGGCGGCCGGCGGACGAGCCGGATCCCACCGCTAAGCTTGGGTACGCGTCCTCAATGTGAGGGTTCAATTATCCTTTCCCACCTGGAGCACGGCAAGGAAGGCCTCCTGGGGGATCTCCACCTTGCCCACCTGCTTCATGCGGCGCTTGCCGGCCTTTTGCTTCTCCAGAAGCTTGCGTTTGCGGGTCACGTCGCCCCCATAGCACTTGGCGGTGACGTTCTTGCGCAGGGCCTTGACCGTGGTGCGGGCGATGATCTTGCTGCCGATGGCGGCCTGGATGGCCACCTCGAACATCTGGCGCGGGATCAGGTCCTTCATGCGCACCGTCAGGTCCTGGCCGCGGTTCTGGGAGACGGAGCGGTGCACGATGGTGGAGAGGGAGTCCACCTTCTCGCCATTGATCAGCACGTCGAGCTTCACCAGGTCGGAGGCCTGGAAGCGCTTGAGCTCGTATTCGAAGGAGGCGAAGCCGCGGCTCGCGGATTTGAGCCGATCGAAGAAGTCCAGCACCACCTCTGCCAGGGGGAGCTCATAGGCGACCTGGACCTGCCCGCCGGCGTAATGGATGTGCTTCTGGACCCCACGCTTCTCGATGCACAGGTTGATCACCGCCCCCAGATAATCCTGGGGGGTCAGGATATGGGCCTCGATGATGGGCTCCCGGACCTCGCGGATCT
>JBLMWY010000190.1:0-28504 GCA_050257475.1 Bdellovibrio bacteriovorus | reverse complement strand
CGAGTGGCGAGTGGCGAGTGGCGAGTAGCGAGGAACGAGTGAGATTGGGCGCCGCGATTGGGGCAGCCGGCATTTCCTCGCCACTCGCTACTCGGAACTCGCGACTTCCTCAAAACGCCGGCTTCTCCGGGGCCTCGTCGAACATGCGCACGCTCGCCATGATCTCCTCGCGGGCCTCATCGCGACCACCCCAACCGTCCACACGCACCCATTTGCCCTCGTCCAGGTCCTTGTAGTGCTCGAAGAAATGGGCGATCTGGTCGAGCAGGTGCGGGGGCATGTCTCGGAAGCTCTCAATCGTGCGGAACCCTTTGAACAGCTTGTCGATGGGCAGCGCCAGGATCTTGGCGTCGTCACCCGACTCATCCGTCATCTTCAGCACCCCGATGGGTCGGCACTTGATCACGGAGCCCGAGATCAGCGGATAGGGGGTCACCACCATCACGTCCACCGGGTCTCCATCCGCCGACAGGGTGTGGGGCACATAGCCGTAGTTGCAGGGATAGTGCATGGCGGTGGACATGAAGCGGTCCACGAACATGGCCCCGGTCTCCTTGTCCATCTCATACTTCACCGGCTCCGCGTGCGACGGGATCTCGATGATGACGTTGATCTCGTTGGGCACATTGTCACCACGGGAGACTTTGCTTAGATCCATGGACCTCGACCTCGGTTGGAGTTGTGGGGCGCTGCGTGTCGGCACTCAGGAGATGCCCTTCAGATGCCTCCCTGGCATTTGAAGAGCTCGCGTCCCGGGACGCGCGGGTCTAGGGACGCTCCATCTTCAAGGACTTGAGGCCCTCGGAGATGGCGAGGCATCCCTGGCCCGCACGGCAAGCGCGAGAAATCAGCGCGTCCCGAAGGAGCGACGGCCCCGGGGACCCGAAAACCGCGCCTTGGGTGCCGATTGTAGTTCAAGCGAGGGGGCGAGATCCCCGTCCCTGGGGCCGAGACTCCGTGCAACCCGCCCCCGCTGGCTAGATCGAAACGACCCAGGGCACGATCAACAGGGCCACGATGTTGATGATCTTGATCAGCGGATTCACGGCCGGCCCGGCGGTGTCCTTGTAGGGGTCGCCGACGGTGTCACCCGTCACCGCCGCCTTGTGGGCGTCGGAGCCCTTGCCGCCGTAGTTCCCATCCTCAATGTACTTCTTCGCGTTGTCCCAGGCGCCACCACCCGTGGTCATGGAGATGGCGACGAACAGCCCGGTGATGATGGTGCCGATCAGCATCCCGCCGAGGGCCAGGGCCCCCGCGTCGCCCCCCATCAGCCGCTGCATGCCGAAGGCAACCAGGAGCGGAAGCAGCACCGGCAGCAGGGATGGGGCGATCATCTCCTTGATGGCCGCCCGGGTGAGCATGTCCACGGCCTTCGAGTAATCCGGCTTCTGGCTGTAGTCCATGATCCCGGGCATGGTGCGGAACTGCCGGCGCACCTCATCCACGATGCCACCTGCGGCACGCCCGACCGCCTCCATGGCCATGGCGCCAAACAGGTAAGGGACCATGCCGCCGATGATGAGTCCAATCAGCACCGCCGGGTCGTCGAGACGGAAATGCAGGGTCTTTCCCGCCTGCTCAAGGGCATGGGTGAAATCGGCAAACAGGACCAAGGCGGCGAGTCCGGCGGAGCCGATGGCGTAACCCTTGGTGACCGCCTTGGTGGTATTGCCAACGGCATCCAGCGGATCGGTGATGTTGCGGATGCGCTCATCGAGCTCGGCCATCTCGGCAATGCCCCCGGCGTTGTCGGTGATCGGACCATAGGCATCCAGGGCGACGATGATGCCGGTCATGGAAAGCATGGAGGTGGCGGCGATCGCGATGCCATAGAGACCGGCCATCTCGTAGGAGCCCCAAATGGCGAAGCAGATCGCCAGGACGGGTGCCGCGGTCGCCTTCATGGAGAGGCCCAAGCCGGCGATGACATTGGTGCCGTCGCCGGTGGCAGAGGCGCGAGCAATCCGTTTGACCGGACCGTAGTCGGTCCCCGTGTAGTACTCGGTGATGATGACCATCAGGCCGGTCAGCAGCAGCCCGAGGAAGGCCGCGCCAAGCACGCCCCAGCGGCTGAACACGTGATCGACGCCGTGCACCGTGAAGGATTCGGGAAGGAGGAGCCAGGTGGCGGGGATGAAGAGGAGGAAGGCGATGACACCGGCGACGATCAGGCCCTTGTAGAGGGCGGCCATGATCCGCGTGCTCCCCTCCTTCAAGCGGACGAAATAGGTGCCGATGATGGAGGCGATGATGGAGGCGCCGCCCAGGACCAGCGGATAGACGATGGCATTGGGTGCATCCGCCCCGAATAGCAGACCACCCAGCAGCATGGCGGCGACCACGGTAACCGCGTAGGTCTCGAAGAGATCGGCGGCCATGCCCGCGCAGTCGCCCACGTTGTCGCCCACGTTGTCGGCGATGACAGCCGGGTTCCGCGGGTCATCCTCCGGGATCCCGGCCTCCACCTTGCCGACGATGTCCGCGCCAACATCGGCACCCTTGGTGAAGATGCCACCGCCGAGCCGCGCGAAGATGGAGATCAGGGAGCCGCCGAAGGCCAGGCCCACCAAGGCGTGGAGGGCATGCCGCTGATCCGCGGCGAAGGCCGTGGGATCACCCCCGGGCGCTGGGGCCGCCGGGGCCAGGATGAGGTAATACCCGGCCACCCCCAGGAGCGCCAGGCCAACCACTAGCATCCCCGTGATGGCCCCCCCGCGGAAGGCGACCTGGAGTGCCGCATCTATGCCCCGATGGGCGGCCTCAGCGGTGCGCAGGTTGGCCCGCACCGAGATGTTCATGCCGATGTAGCCAGCGGCGCCGGACAAGACGGCCCCGATCAGGAAGCCCACGGCGGTCCCTGCCCCCAGGGAATGCCAAAGCGCGGCCATCAGGACTAGGCCGACCGCCGTGATGGTCAAGTACTGGCGGTTGAGGTAAGCGGAGGCGCCCTCCTGGATAGCCCCCGCAATCGCCTTCATACGGTCGTTGCCCTCGGGCTGGGCGAGGATCCACTTAACCGAGACGACCCCGTAGGCGATCGCCAGGAAGGCGCAAAACAACGCAAAGACCAAGGCAAGGTTCATGGAGGCTGACCCCTCAGTGGTGAGCTTGGAGTTGTTCTTCTCCCGTCGGCCCCCGGGGCCAGCAACGGCCCAAACGCAAACACCCCGGGGAACCGGGGTGCAAGTGTACTCCTCCCTCTCTCCGAAGTTCGAGCCACACCCGGCGGCGCCCGCACGGGGGCGCGGACGCCGCCGTGGGGGGCGGCGGCGGGTCACATCATGGTGTAGGAGACGGTGACACCCGTCATCACGATGGCCACGATGCTCATGAGCTTGATCAGGATGTTGAGGCTCGGACCCGAGGTGTCCTTGAAGGGATCGCCGATGGTGTCGCCGATCACCGAGGCGCGATGGGCCGCAGAGCTCTTGCCGCCATGGTGGCCCGCCTCGATGTACTTCTTGGCGTTGTCCCAGGCCCCGCCGGAGTTGGACAGGAAGACGGCCAGCACGAAGCCCGCGGAGAGACCGCCGACCAGCAGCCCGATTACACCGGCCACGCCGAGCACCAGACCCGTTGCCACCGGAGCGGCCACCGCGATCAGCGACGGGATCACCATCTCACGCTGGGCACCCTTGGTGGAGATGGCCACGCAGCGCTCGTAATCGGGGTCGGAGGTGCCCTGGAGAATGCCCTCGTCCGCCTGGAACTGGCGGCGGACCTCCTCGACCATCATCTGGGCGGCACGGCCCACGGCCTGCACCGTGAGCCCGCTGAAGGTGAACGCCACCATGGCACCGAGGAAGATCGCGATCAGGACCACCGGGTTGAGCAGGGTCACGTTGTAATAGATCATGAAGTCGATCAGGGTCGCCTGGGAGGTGGCCACGGTCAGACCCTGGTGCAGCACCATCTCGACCTGCCCCACCTTGATCATGTCCATGCGGATGACCTCCACATAGGAGGCGATCAGGGCTAGCGCCGTGAGCGCCGCTGAGCCGATGGCGAATCCCTTGCCGGTAGCGGCGGTGGTGTTGCCCATCGAGTCCAGGGCATCGGTGCGCGCGCGCACCTCGGGTCCCAACCCGCTCATCTCCGCATTGCCGCCGGCGTTGTCCGCGATCGGACCGTAGGCGTCGCTCGCGAGCGTGATGCCGAGGGTGGAGAGCATGCCCACCGCGGCGATGGCCACGCCGTAGAGGCCCTGGTTCATGTGCGTCACATCGAATCCGGACGCGAACATGAAGGAGAGGATGGTACCGATGCCGACGGCCAGGACCGGGATCACGGTGGAGAGCATCCCGACACCGATACCGGCGATGACCGCGGTGGCCGGTCCGCCCATGGCGGCCTCGGCGATGCTCTTGGTGGGCCTGTAGTGGGAGGAGGTGTAGTACTCGGTGGACTGGCCGATGACGATACCGGTGATCAGACCCGTCACCACCGCACCCCAGATGCCCCAGGCGTTCTCGATCCCGAGCAGATGCAGCACGATGGCCGAGCCGACCACGATCAGCGCGGCGCTGATGTTGATCCCCTTGGCGAGGGCACCGAGGAGCTGCTTCTGATCCGCGCCCTCGTGGGTCTTGACCAGGAACACGCCGACGATCGAGAGCAGGATGCCAACGCCAGCGATGGCCAGCGGGGCGACCACCGCCTTCATCTGCATCCCGATGTCGGCGGTGTAGGCCGCGGCGCCCAGGGCGGCGGCCGCAAGGATCGAGCCGCAATAGGACTCGAAGAGGTCGGCGCCCATGCCGGCCACGTCACCGACGTTGTCGCCGACGTTGTCGGCGATGGTCGCCGGGTTGCGCGGATCGTCCTCCGGGATGCCGGCCTCCACCTTGCCGACCAGGTCGGCGCCGACGTCCGCCGCCTTGGTGTAGATGCCACCGCCAACGCGGGCGAAGAGCGCCTGCATCGAGGCGCCCATACCGAAGGTCAGCACGGTCGTGGTCACCGCCACCAGATAGCCCCCCTGGCTCGGATCGCCCTCGGTGAAGAGGTCGATGAGGAGGAACCAGAGGACCAGATTGCCGAGGCCGAGCCCGACCACCACCAGGCCCATCACCGCGCCGCTGCGGAAGGCGATCTGCAGTGCCTTGGGGAGCGAGGTGCGGGCCGCCGCGGTGGTACGGGTGGAGGCAAGGGTGGCCGTCTGCATGCCGAAGTAGCCGGCCAGGGCCGAGAAGAAGCCGCCGAAGAGGAAGGTGATCGGAAGCCAGGGGCTCTGCACCTTCAGCCCGTAGGCCAGAAAGGCGAAGATGGCGGCGACGACGGCAAAGACCAGGAGCATGATCTTGTACTGCTGACGCAGATAGGCCATGGCGCCGATGCGCACCAGGGAGCCGATGCGGCGCATCACGTCGGTGCCGTCATCTTGCTTGCGCATGTCGCTGAAGAAGCGCCAGGCGAAGACCATCGCCAGGACGGCGGCGATGGGTGCGATCCAAAAGACTGGTTCGTTCATGGGTTCTTACTACCTGTGGGTACTGCCGATGTCTTGAGCCGTTGCATGGATGCCCGATGGGCCAGCCTGCCTAATCGAAGTGCTGGACCTGGGCGGAGCGCCACCAGTCGTAATGCTCCGACTCCATCTCCTGGGCGGTCGGGAACCGGTAGTAGGCGAAGTCGGTGTGGTCGCCCACATAGAAGCCCTGGATGGTGCGGTAGAAGACGCCCTGCTTGACCTGCTTCAGCACCAGCTTGCTGTCCTTGGTGTTGTGCTGGAAGTCCAGGAGCACGTCGCGCAGGTGGCGGATCGCCGGATAGGGCAGATCATCGGCGTTGCCGTGCCCCGGGTCGGTGGAGAGCTCGCCGAGGCGCAGCTCCGAGAAGACGATCCGCGGTACCTGCACCGGCTTGGCCGGATCGGTGATCGAGTGGCAGAAGGCGCGGGGCTCCAGGCGGCTCGCGACCAGCGGGGTGATGGGGCAGAACTCCTGGTAGAGATGCAGGGGGTGCTCGGTGTCGGGCGAATAGGGGGCCCGCTCCAACCCAAGGGTGCGTCCGTCGTCCGTGACCAGGTAGAGGTTGCCGAGCGCCGAGACCGGTATGCGGGCCAGCACATCATAGATGCCGAGATAGACCGAGGACTTGGGTGCACCGTTCGGCTGGGTGACGCAGCGCTCGTCGGCGAGCGCGAACGGGAAGTCGTCGGATCGGAAGGCGGGGTCCACCTCGAAGAACATGGCCTCTCCGAAGACATGGACCTTCTTGCCCACGGCGTAGTAGGAGCCAAACGCCTTCGGATCCAACTGGGAGGCGATCAAGGCCTCCGGGATCAGGGACAGATACAGACGGTAATTGCTCATCGCCACTCCCAATGCAGGGGTTAAGGACCATCCCGGGTGGGGATGACCATGGAGTCGAGGGAACAGACGCCGAGGCGTCCGAACAACTTGGGCAGAACGGGGACCCGATGCGTCCTCGCCCCCCAGATGGGCACAACTCCGCGGAGCGCGCACGGCCCCCAGGGGCGAGTGGGCGCCGCGAGCCGCTCGAACGGCCCCGGCCTCAGCGGCCGACGCGGGTGAAGTCGGTGCCTGGACGCAGTCCGAAGGCGTCTTCCAGGCCCAGGTCCCGGATCAGTGCGTCCACCGCCCCCTGGCCATGCTCGCGGCCGAGCTCCCCCAGGATGAGGCGCACGGCGTTGCGGTTGTAGCCACCGCCGAACTGGAGCTGGGTGCGGATCAGCTCGCGGGCACGCTCAGGCGTCATGGGGCCGACTCCATGGGCTCGTGATCCGTTGCCAGGGCGCGCGGGGTTGGGATCCCGCGCGCCGCCGTGCTCAAAGCTCGAAGTGCGGCAGCTTGCGCTCGACCGACGCGTTCTCGAGGGTCACGTACTTGGGCATCCCCTTCTCAAAGGGCGGGTAGTCCTCGCCCTGGATCAGGGGATAGAGATAGTCGCGGCATTTGTCGGTGATGCCGTAGCCGTCGGCGGAGATGAAGTCCTTGGGCATGAACTTCTCCACGTTGGCCACCTCCGAGAGGGGGGCGTGGCCGATCTCCCAGACGTAGGGCTCGGTGGACTTTCGCACCACCGTGGGCATGATGGAGTTGTGGCCTGCGATGGCCAGCTCCACCGCCGCCTTGCCCAGGGCATAGGCCTGCTCCACGTCGGACTTGGAGGCGAGATGCCGCGCGGCGCGCTGCAGGTAGTCGGCCACCGCCCAGTGGAACTTGTAGCCCAGGGCGTCCTTAATCATGTTGGCGACCACGGGAGCGGCGCCGCCGAGCTGGGCGTGACCGAAGGCGTCCCGGGTGCCCTGCTCGGCAAGGAAGCGCCCGTCGGGCCAATGGCAACCCTCGGAGACGCAGATGGTGCAGTAGCCGTGCTGCTCCACCTTGGCCTTGACCGCGGCGAGGAAGGTCTCCTGATTGAACTCCACCTCGGGGAAGAGAGTGATGACCGGGATCCCCTGATCCGCCACCAGGGCCCCGGCGGCGGCGATCCAGCCGGCGTGGCGGCCCATCACCTCGATCACGAAGATCTTGGTGGAGGTGGCACACATGGAGCGCACGTCGAAGGAGGCCTCCAGGGTGGAGGTGGCGATGTACTTGGCCACCGAGCCGAAGCCCGGGCAGTTGTCGGTGATCGGCAGGTCGTTGTCCACGGTCTTCGGGACATGGATCGCCTGGACCGGGTAGCCCAACTTCTCGGAGAGCTGGGAGACCTTGTAGCAGGTGTCGGCGGAGTCACCGCCGCCGTTGTAGAAGAAGTAGCCGATGTCGTGGGCCTTGAAGACCTCGATCAGGCGCTCGTACTCCCGCTTATTGGCCTCCAGGGACTTGAGCTTGTAGCGGCAGGAGCCGAAGGCCCCCGAGGGGGTGTAGCGCAGGGCCGCGATGTTCTCCGCGGACTCCTTGCCGGTGTCGATCAGATCCTCCGTCAGGGCACCGATGATGCCGTTGCGCCCGGCGTAGACGTTGGCGATCTTATCGGTGTGGGCGCGGGCGGTCTCGATCACCCCGCAGGCGGAGGCATTGATAACGGCGGTGACGCCGCCGGACTGGGCGTAGAAGGCATTCTTAGCGGTCATGGTTTTCCCCTCGTTCGTTACCTTGAGGTCAATATGGTATCGGGTGCGTGACCCGAGTCGCCGCGAGGCCGGCCAAGCCAGAGAGCGCGCTCTAGCCCGACTTCCCGGGAAGGTCGCCGCGCTGCTCGGCCACGTGGTCCGCCTGGGCCTGGAGCACCGCCACGGCGCATTCGGCCAGGTCGTCGTACTCCTCGATGCCCGTGCCCATCTGCTTGTAGGGCTTGTAGAAGAACTGGCAGCGGTACTTGCGTTCTCCGCTCTTGACGATGACGAAGGTGCAACCGTCGTCGGATTGCCAGAGGATCACCGGACAATTGGTGAGCTCCCGGTCTGACGGGTGGAGACGGACGTCCGCGTCGGCCAACTGAAAGTCCAGGTCACGGCCGTAGCGCTCGCGCAGCGTGGTCTTGATGACCCATTTCTCGGTGTCGGTGATGTCCGGGACTGAGGCCATGGGTGGATGTGGCTCGGGGCTTTGGTCCTGGGGAAGGATGCGCTCGACCGCTTCGGGCCGGAGCAGGGACGCCCGATCCTGAGACGCCCGGGCCCTCGCGGATCAGGGGTGTCGCGAGGCCGCCGCTGGACGTGCGCGGGGCAAGCTCCTTGTTGCGGCAGGGGTCCGAAAACCCGGCAAGGCTACCGGAAATGGCCCACCCGTCCAAATCAAAAGTATTCGATGCATAGATCCATTGAATTAATTTAACAGATGGTGATAGGGCGGCCAGGCCCCGTGCCAGGGGCAGGAGCTACCTCAGGGCCGAGCCAAGGGGGGCAGGTCCTCCCCCGACCCCAGGGCGCGCTCCATGAAGCGGCGCTTCAATGGTCCCAGGCGATCGCTAACGGCGAACCCCAGGCTGCGGGCGGCCACCAGGGGCGGTAGTCGACTCCCAAAGGCCCGCTTAAAGGCGTCCATGGCCATGAGCATCGCCAGGTTGTCGCCCCGGCGAGCGCGCTCGTAACGTCTCAGGGTCCAGGTCGCGGCCAGGTCGCGGCCCCGCTCCAGGGCGAGATCCAGGGCCGCGGCCAGCGCGGCCGCATCCAGGAAACCCAGGTTGACCCCCTGCCCCGCCAGGGGATGGATGGCATGGGCGGCATCACCGATCAGGGCCAGCCCGGGCTCCACATAGCGCTCCGCGTGCTGGAGCCGCAGTGGCAGGGCCGCCCGGGGGCCCTGCGACTGGATGCGCCCGAGGCGGCCCTCGCTGGCCTCCGTGAGGGCGTCGGAGAACCCTTGGTCGTCCAGGTCGAGGAGCTCCTGGGCGCGCCCCTGGGTGGCGGACCAGACGATGGAGCAGCGCCCATCGGCCAGAGGCAGCAGGGCCAGGGGACCGGTGGGGAGGAAGCGCTGCCAGGCGGTCTCCGCGTGCCACAGCTCCGGGCGCACGTTGGCCACAATGGCCTGCTGGTCATAGTCCCAGCCCCGGGTCGGGATGCCGGCCAGCTCCCGAATCAGGGAGTCGCGACCGTCCGCGGCCACCAGCAACCGGGCCTCGACGCGGCGCCCGTCCCCCAAGATGACTCGGGACATCGCGGGGCCCCGCTCCAGGTCGCTGATGGAGGCCGGAACCATGAGGGCGAGGTCCTGCGCCTGCTCCAGCCGCTCCCACAGGGCCAACTGGATGACTCGGTTCTCCACGATGTGCCCCAGGTCAGGCTCGCCCAGGTCGGCGCTGTCGAAGGTGATCGCGGCGCCGCTCACCCCATCCCATACATGCATGCGCCGATAGGGGCTGGCCCCCAGGGCCGCGATCCGCTCCCAGGCGCCGAGCCGCGCGAGCATCCGCTGGCTGGCCCGGCTCAGGGCCGACACCCGCAGATCGACCTCCCCCTTGGGCCAGTCCCGCTGGGGCGGGCGGGCCTCCACCAACCCGATGGACAGACCCTTGCCGGAGCAGGCCAGGGCAAAGGCGCCGCCCACCATCCCGCCTCCCACCACCAGCACATCAAAGACCCCACCCCCGTCCGCCTGCGGCGGCAAAGGATCGGTGCTTGGGGCGGCCTTGGTGCGCTTTGCCATGCTCGGTGACCTTATGTTCGGCGGCTCGACCGGTCAGCGGAGCGGACTCCGCTTGTCGTCATCCGCGCCCATTTGCCTTCATTCGCGGATAGATCCCGTTTCGACGCGGCCCTTGTAGCCCAGCGGGGTTCCCGGTGGACGGGCCGAGCGGAAGCCCCCGCGCCAGGCGCGGCATGCGGCCACCGACCCCCATGAGCCGGCGCGCGAGGGCGCGGCGCGCCGGACCCATCAGATCGAGCCCCAGAAGTCCGGCACCCCGGGCCAGACGCAGGGGCAGCCAGGGGTTGACGAAGAGCCGAGCCAGCCCGTCGGTGAGCCAGGCGACCTGCTGCTGGTCGCGACCACGCCAGGCCGTGTAGTCCCTCAGCACCGCTTCAGAGCCGGGGTCGCCGCCCTGGTCCGCGCGGTCAGCGAGCACCTCCGCCAGGGCCGCCACGTCCCGCAGGCCCAGGTTGAGCCCCTGGCCCGCCACGGGATGGAGGGTGTGGGCGGCATTGCCGATCAGCACCGACCGCGGCCCCACCGTTTCCCGGGTCAGGAGCAGCTTGAGCGGATAGGCCCGACGGGCCGCCGGCTTGGAGAGGCGACCCAGGCGATGGCCGAAACGGGACTGAAGCCGGGCGAGAAAGTCCCGGTCAGAGAGCCCCAGGATCTCGGGGGTCTCCCCCTCCCGGCAGGTCCAGACCAGGGAATAGCGACCCTGGGTCATGGGCAGCAGGGCCAGGGGACCCGTCTCGGTGAAGCGCTCGAAGGCCACCCCCGGCCGGGGCCGTTCGGGGGTCAGGGTGGTGATGATCGCGTCGTGGCCATAGGGGCGCTCCTCGACCGGCACGCCGAGGGCCTTGCGGGTCGCGGATTCGCCGCCGTCCGCGGCCACCAGCAGGCGGGTGGCCAGGGCGCGCGGGCCCTCCTGCGTCTGCAGCTCCAGATCCACGCCCTCTGCCCCGGCCCGCCGGCCCACCAGGCGCGCCGGGCACAGCACATCGACGTCCGTCGAGGCGGTCAAGGCACCGCGGATGGCGAGGCCCAGGGCACGGGCCGGGACCACATAACCCAGGGCCTCCACACCCAGCTCCGCCCTGTCCAGATGGGCGAAGCCGAAGTGGCCGCGATCGGAGATATGGACCTGTAGGATAGGGGAGGCGTCCGCCGCGACGGCGCCCCAGAGTCCAATGGCCTCCAGGATGCGCCGGCTGCCCCAGGACAGGGCGATCACCCGCTCGTCGTAGCTCGGCTGCGCGCGCAGCTCCGCCGCCACGGCTTCCACCAGGGCGATCTTGAGCCCCAGGCCCGAGAGGGCGCAGGCAAGACTGCCGCCGATGAGGCCACCGCCAACGATGACGAGATCGAAGTCGAAGGGCCCAGCGCCAAGGGCCGAGGGCCGAGGCGCCATCTCTCCCGGTTGCGACATTTGTTCGCTCCTCGTGCAAGCAACCCTTGGGCGCGGACGAAGCCGGGCCTTCCCCTCGGCCCTCGGCCCTCGGTGCTCGGCCCTAAGAGGCCGCCATGAGGGCCTCGATGGCGTCCGGGTCCTTGGGGGCCGCGGCGGACAGGACCTCGTTGCCGTCCTCGGTGATCAGGACATCGTCCTCGATGCGGATGCCGATCAGCCGGAAGGGTTCGGGCACCGCGTCGGCGGCCGGCATGTAGAGCCCGGGCTCGACCGTCAAGACCATGCCCGGCTCCAGGGTACGCCACTGACCTTCGCGCTTGTAGGCGCCGACGTCGTGCACGTCCATCCCCAGCCAATGCCCCGTGCGGTGCATGTAGTAGGGTTTATAGGCCTCGTCCTTGAGGAGCTTGCCGAGCTTACCCGAGAGGATACCCAGGCCGAGCAGCCCCTTGGTCAGGACCCGCAGGGCGGCCTCGTGCGGCTCGTTCCAGTGGTTTCCCGGCCGCGCCTTCGCGATGGCCGCCGCCTGGGCCTCCAGAACGAGGTCGTAGAGGATCCGCTGGGGCGGGGTGAAGCGCCCATTCACCGGGATGGTGCGGGTGATGTCCGAGGCGTAGCCGTCGAGCTCGCAGCCCGCATCCACCAGCACCAGATCCCCGTCCCTCAGCTCTGCCGCGTTCGCCACATAGTGCAGGACACAGGCGTTGGCCCCACCGCCCACGATGGGCTGGTAAGCCTGCCAGCGCGCCCCCCCAACGGTGCAGTGATGAAGGAACTCGGACTCCAGCTCCGATTCCCGGCGACCGGGCCGACAGACCCGCATCAGGTGACGGTGGGCCTCCGCCGAGAGCCGGGCGGCCCGGCGCATCACCTTGATCTCCGCTGGGCTCTTGCGCAGGCGTTGCTCGTGGAGCAGGGACTCGATGGTGATGAAGGTCTCGGGGGGGCTCGCCCCCTTGCGGACATTCGCCCTCACCTGGTTGACCCAGCCCATGACCCGGGCGTCGAACGCCGTATCGGCCCCCACCGGGTAATAGAGACGGGCGCGCCCGTCGATCAGCCCCGGCATCTGGGCGTCGAGGTCACTCAGGGGGAAGGCCTGGTCAGCGCCATAGTCGGCGATCGCACCCTCCACGCCGATTCGGGGGCCATCCCATTGCTCGCGCTCCGGGTCCCGGGGCCGACAGAACAGGATCAGCTCCCCCTCCTTGCGCCCGGGGGCCAGGACCATCAGGGCATCGGGCTCCGGGAAGCCGGTGAGGTAGCTGAAGTCGCTGGACTGGCGGAAGGGATAATGGACGTCGCGATTGCGGATGGCCTCCCCGGCCGCCGGCAGTATGGCGAGGCCACCGGGACCCAGCGCATGCAGCAGGACGCGCCGGCGTCGGCCATATTCCGCGGGCTTCATTGGGGTCTCCCCCGCGGCTTAGCCGGGTCGAGCACCCGTTCCTGGTAGAGCAGCATGGCGGCGATGCGGACGAACTCGGTGATCTCGGTGAGCGCGGCCTCGTTGTCTTCGCCCTCGTCGAGGGCGTTCAGATCGAGGCGGGTCAGGTCGAAGAAGTCCCGAAGGATCTCGCCGCCCTGATCGCTCAGGTCGCGCGCGCCAATCCCCAGCACGCCAAGACCGAACAGGAAGCCGCGGACCCAGTCGTAGACGGCCGTCGCCCGCTCCTCCAGGGGCTCCGACTCGTCCGGCAGCAGCAGCGATAATCCGAGATCCGGGCCCTGGATCTCCTCCAGGGTTTGCGCCGCCAATCGGGCGAGCCCCTGGCGCGCCTCGACCGCCAACAGATCCGCCGCCCGCGCGCCCCCAGGATCCAGGACCTGGCCGAGCCAGGTGTCAACGGCGCGGGGATCGCCGCCACAAATGAGTCCGCACAGGATCCCCTGGGCCTCGCTGGGACTGAGTGACAGGTCGCTGGTCTCGATGAGGCGCCGGACCCCTTCGTAATCCATCTCCTTATCAACCTCCCGCGGGCCGACGCCGACGTCAGATGGGCACTGGATCATAGCACTGACCTAGGGCCAATTGACCCTTACCCAAGCCCCTTCTATAGTTCGGCGACAATTCTGCACGCCTTGAAGACCCGGGCCCCGGGCCGCTTCAGGGAGGCAAGCAAATGACGAGACCCCCAACGGAGCCGAAACCTTGGCCAATTTCGACGTCGATCTGCTCGAGCGCCAGGTGGATGAGCTCATCCACCTCTGCCAGCGGCTGCGGGAGGAGAATGCCTCCCTGCGGGTTCGGCAGGAGACCCTGATGAGCGAACGGGGCGAGCTGATCGAGAAGAATGAGCAGGCCCGCAGCCGCGTCGAGGCCATGCTATCCCGCCTGCGCGCGATGGAGGAGAGCCTGTGAGCGACGAGCCCGTCGGTGTCAACATCAAGGTCCTCGACAAGGACTATCGGATCGCCTGTCCGCCCCACGAGCAGGAAGGGCTCATGGCCTCGGCACGGCTGCTCGATGCGCGCATGCGCGAGATCCGCCAGACCGGCCGGGTCATCGGGTCCGACCGCATCGCCGTCCTGGCCGCCCTCAATCTCGCCCATGAGCTGGTGCAGCTCCAGAGGGCCCAAAGGGGACAGGATCCGGCGACCATCAGGCGCCTGGGCCAGATCCAGGAACGGGTGGCGGCCGCCCTCGGCGGCGAGCCCCCCCTGGACGCATCGGCGGAAAGGGTATAGCCTCCCCCCTCAGACACCCCCTGTAGTGTTCGACCGCCGCCTGGGTATTTTCTTGAGCCTAATATGTACCCGGGGGACATGACCATGAGGCTGTTGAGCAAGTCCGCCCCCGAGCGGAAAGCCTGAAGCCGACGCGACTGTCCCCACTTGAACCACACGGTTCAAGAACGAGGGCGGCCACGGCACCAACGGGGGGTGTCCCTCCCTCCGCCACCGGCACCCCAAACCTTCATCCTACCCGACCACCAGTGAGGCGCTGTTGAGGTGCGGTCCCCACGCTCGCTGCGTCACACCCTGCGCGCGGCCCGGCGCTCGCTATCCGCACGGGATCAGCGCCGCCACGCCCAGGCCCTGACGCGGCGACTCGGGCGCCATCGCGCCTTCCTGCGCGCCCAGCGCCTTGCGGGCTATTGGCCCGCGGACGGCGAGCTCGACCCACGCCCCCTGCTCGCTCTGGCGCGCGGGCGGGGGCGCAGAACCTACTTGCCCGCCCTGCGGCGGGCCTCCCAGGCCCGGCTCTGGTTCCTGCCCTACCGGCCGGGCGAGCCCATGGGCACCAACCGCTTCGGCATCCCAGAGCCACGCCGTCGTCGCGAGCACATCCGGCTCGCCTGGCACCTGGACCTGCTGCTGGTGCCCCTGGTGGGATTCGACCAGGAGTGCAACCGGTTGGGCATGGGTGGCGGCTTCTATGACCGCACGCTCGCCTATCTGCGACAGCGCGCCCATTGGCGCCGACCACGCCTGATCGGCATTGCCCATGAGTGCCAGCGTCTGGAGCGTATAGCCCCAAGACCCTGGGACATCCCCCTGGATGCCGTGGCGACGGAGCGGCGGATCTATTGGCGGAGAGGACCTCGGGCCTAGGGGCCAAGGGGCGGCGCGTCGCGCCCCGGTCAGGGGGGCGGCAGGGGGCCGAAGTTAATACCGATGGAGAGTCGGGACTGTCCACTGCGGTTGTGCTCCACCGCGTGGGGTAGGTCCGGTGGGAAGAGCACCAGGGCGCCGGCCTCTGGAGCCAACCGAATGGTCAGGGGTCCATCGTAGAGCACCAGGTCTCCAGAGCCTTCCGGCGCCTCGACATAGTACACGGCCGAGAGTAGCTCGTCGTTCTCGTCGTGGGTGTGCTCGCTGGTGGACTGCCCCGGCCCCATGGCATTGAACCAGAAGCCGCAGCGCAGGCTCGACGGCGACCTCCCCAGGATGAGCCCGGCGCAGCTCAGGGCGTGATCCAGGAGGCCCCCCAGGACCGGTATCCGCGCCCGGTCAAGATAGAGGTTCTCGTAGCGCCCATCGATCAGGTGGCTGCGACGATCGAAGTCCTCCGGCTCCAGGCCGCGAAAGGCGGCCAGGATCTCCCGATTCAGCCGCTCCGCGTCCGGCACCCGGTAGCGCCGGATCGGCGCGCTCTGCCAAAGCTCAGGTGGCGAGGTCATTCTGAGGCACCCGCGGCAGGGGCCGCCGCCGGGTTGGTCTCGCTCCCTTGAGGGCTCCAGGGCCGAATGGGAACCACGGTGATGCTGTTCTTGGGCGAGCCCTCGATGATGCGGTCGCTGTAGGTCAAATAGACCAGGGCGTGGCGGGGGGCATCGTAGAAGCGCACCACCTGGAGGGTCTTGAAGAGGAGCGAGGTCCGCTTCTTGAAGACCTCCTCCCCGTCGCGTTTGCCCGCGCGCACGGCGTCGGGCAGGTCGATGGGGCCGATCTGGGTGCATTCGATGGCGGCATCGGAGGTGTCCTCCGCCACGCCGACGGCGCCGGAGATCCCACCCGTCTTAGCCCGGCTCAGATAGCAGGCGACGCCCGGGATGTCCTCGTCCTGGAAGACTTCCACCACGATCTTGTCGTTGGGGCCGAGCCATTTGAACTTGGTGGCGACGCTGCCGATCACCTCGGCCCGCAGGGCGCAGGTCGACGTTAAGAGCACGGCAGCGGTCAGGCATGCAAGGGAGCGCATCGGGATCATCAGAATTGCCCGGGACCTTCCCTCGCCCTAAACGCCGAACAGCCGATCCGTCTCCCCGCGGCTGCGGGTCAGGGCGTCCTCGATGGAGACCCCGAGGAACCAGTTGCCCGTGACGCCAAGCCGCGTATTGGCGAGGGCGCCATCCAGCCGCTCCATCACGGCGCCATGGCCAACCCTTAGGGCAGGCAATCGGTTGGCCACCCGCGTCTGGGCGGCGATTCGATCCGACGCGACACCCAGGGCGGCACAGGCCCGCTCGACCTGCTCCTGGGGCGCGAGCGCCCCGGGACGGAAATGGAAGGCACAGGCCCGGAATCCGGGATCCGGCAGAAAATCACGGGTCACCGCGGAATAGAAGGCATCGTCCACCGCGATGAGCCCCGCGATCGGAGGCAGGGTCAGATCCGAGCCCCGGAAGGCGAGCACCAGGGTCTCGATCTCGGCCATACCGATGGAAGCGGCCGCGGCGCGCGCCTCTTCGAACCCGGGGGGCATCAGGCGGGCCGCCTGGTCGGGGGGCACGGCGAGGGTCAGGGCGGCGCAAGCGAGGGGCTCGGCCCCATCGATCGCGACCCGAAAGCCACCGCCATCAACCTCGATGCCCTGGACCCGCTGGCCGGTGCGCACCTCGACCGACGGCTGTGCCGCGATGGCCTCGCAGAGCCTGGACAGCCCCCGATCGAAGGTGAAGGCCTTGATGACATCCTTGCGACGGGGCTTGCGTCTGAATAGGGCCTCGGCCGGGTAGTCGTCCGCCGGCTGGCAGATCACCGCCTGGAAGGCATGGCGCAGCAGGTCGCGATAGTTGCTCGCCCCAAGCACCCGGCCGTAGTACTCCGCCACGCTACGGCCGGTCTTGGACGTCGTGAAGAGCCGCGGGAGGGAGATCGCCGCCTCCAGCGGGTGCAGTGCCGCCGTCACCGGCCGTCGCTCGCCGTGACGCCACAGGCGATAGCCCACCTTGGCCTTGGCGCGGACCTCGGAGGTCAGACCCAGGTCATCCAGGATCGACAGCAGATTCCCGTAGCTGTTGAAGCAGGTATGACTGCCCGCCTCCGCCCAGTAGCCCCCAAGCCCCTCGAAGACGTGACTGTTGATACAGCCGCCGATGCGCGGAGCCGCCTCCAGGACCAGGGTCTTGAGTCCACGCCGAGCCGCGAAGTGGGCGGCGCCCAGGCCGCTGATGCCCGCCCCGACAACAATGTGCTCGACGTCGCTACCCATCGCCACCCTCAAAAGAACCGTGCCTCGTTCCCTTGGCTCTCGGTCTCGGCCAGGGGCACCAGGGTGAGATAGCTCAGGTCCGGCAGGGGGATGGGGGTGGGGGGCGGCTCGCAATCCTCCAGGGTCCAATTGTCGCCGGGGACCAGGCTCAGATAGCTGGTGTCCAGCTCCAGGGAGACCGAGGGCGGCGGCTCCTCGAGGACACCTCCCGGTGGCGCCAGGGACAACATGGAGGTGTCGATGACCAGACCCGGCGGGGGGTCGCCCTCGGCCGCCATCGGGGTCGGCGCAGGAGGCATGGCGGCGGTCAGGACCGAGGCGGGTCCACCCGTGTCCAGGGGAACCACGCTGAGCTCCGCCCCGGCCTGGGCGAAAAGGCGCTCGAAATGGGCCGCGGTGGCGGCGTCCACGTCGCGCTTGACGATCACGGGCTTACCCGTGAAGAGCCGCTCCAGGCCCGCCTCGTTGAGCTTGAAGATGGCGCCCAGGCGGCGACGCGTCTCCTCGAGGTCCACCCCGGGACGCAGGAGCCCGCGATAGCTCAGGTCAAAACGTTGGTCGGACATGGGTCTAGGTCCTGCGGCAGCGCTTAGCCCTGAGCCCAATGGTATGTCAAAGCGGCCGGGGGCACAGGCTGCGCTGGCGGTTTTCCGACACGCTGCTCATACCAGGCCCCCGCCGGCTCAGGGCGTCGTCGCCTTCGAAGCGTTCCCACCGATGGCGGGCGCGGCCTCAGAGGGGCTTGGACAGGCTGAAGGCCCCGCGGATGTCACCCAAGGCGTAGCCACGGGCCTGATCTCCCGGATACTGCTCATCCAGGACTGCCGTGACCTCGGGGGTGATCTGGGATCCATGGCACGCGAGACAGACCTCCCCCGTCGGGATGGCCTTCATGAAACGGAACTGCTTGCCCTGGGGCGTCTCGACCACCTCTCCAAATGCCAGGGTGTCGACGGGCTCCCCCGCCGCCTTGCGCTCCTCGAAGGACTGAAGCACCCCGGCCTCCCAGGCGTCCGGCAGATTCAGTGCCTGGTTGCGGACCTTGAGGCTGGTGCGACCGACCTCCCACCCGGATCGGCCGGCCAGGTCCGCCGCGATGGCGGGGGCCCTGTCCTTGCACACGCCGATGGCGTTGGTGGGGCCGCCGGCCTTCATGGCGGCCTGCAGCTCCCCTTGAAGCGTGGTGGCGAACTCCTTGATCAGGCCCTTGGCCTGCTCGGCGTTGGGATTGGCGGCCTGCTCGGCCTGAGCGGAGCCCGCGGCCAAGAGGATCGCTGCGACGAGCGTGAGGGGCTGGTTACGCATGGTCTCTACTACTCCAGTTGGGGTTGGTCACCGAGATGCTGACGCCTACCCCACTATGACCGCGACCAAGCGGCGATTCAACCCAAGCCGGAGCAATCGGGTCGAGCCCGCGCCAGGGCGCCCGCGGGACGGGTCGCGCCGCTCCCCTGTGCCTCTCGCCGCGCTCGGGGCGTCCGTGACGGCCGCTTCACGACCGCTCAAGCGAGCGTGGCAACGAGGTAGTCCACGAAGACTCGCACCTTGGCGGGAACGAAGCGCCGCGAGGGCCAAAGCGCCCAGAGGGTCAGCGCGGGCGCCTCGAAGGTCTCCAGGATAGCCCTGAGCCGCCCGGCCTCCAGGTCGTCGGCGGCGATGAACTGCGGCAGGGCGCAGATCCCCATGCCGGCTACGGCCACGCGGCGCAACAGATCCCCGTTATTGGCGCACAGGGGCCCCGTCACCTCCACGGCCTGGAGATCGCCATCGCCCGCCCGAAAGGTCCACTCCTCCTTGAGGGCGATGTTGCTGTAGTGCAGACAATCATGCCCCACCAGGTCCTGCGGGGTCCGGGGCTCACCGCGCCGCTCCAGATAGGCCGGGGCCGCGCACACCACCCGCCGATAGTCGCAGATGCGCCGCGCCACCAGGGTCGAGTCCTCCAGGGGTCCAATGCGCAGCGCCAGATCCGCCCCGCTGGCCAGGATGTCCACCAAGCGATCGTCGAGGTCGATCGAGACCCGGAGATGAGGATAGCGGGCGGCGAAGCCCGGCAGGAGCGGGGCAAGGGTTCCCACCCCGAAGGACAGGGGGGCCGCCACCCGCAGATTGCCCCGCGGGGCATCGCTCAGATGGGTAACGCGGTCCTCCGCCTCCTCAAGGGCGCGCAGCACGCCCACCACATCCTCGTAGTAGCGCTCGCCGGCCTCCGTGAGACCGAGCCGGCGGGTCGAACGATTGAGGAGCCGCAGCCCCAGGCGCTGCTCCAGGGCGGCGATCCGCCGGCTCACCGCCCCGGCGGTAGTCTCCAGACGCTGGGCGGCGCGGCTCAAGGTCCCCGACTCCACCACCGTCACGAAGGTCTTCAGGGTCGCGAAATCGGGGCTGTGCATAAGGAGCGGAGACCTTGGACGCGCCGAGCGGATCCGATTGGCACAGGCCGGGATTATCTGGCCCCCAGACCCGGTGGCGCCAGCCTGACGCGCGTCGGGGCAACGACGACCCCAGCCGGCCCGCGAAACCTCGGGGGCCAAGGCAAGAAAAAACCGGCCTGAAGCCGGTTTGTTCTTTGGCGCCGCCCCTCGGAAGGCGGCGTCCCGGATGCGGTGGATCAGGCCATCGCCTTGATGTGGGCGTTCAACCGGCTCTTGTGGCGGGCGGCCTTGTTGGCGTGGATCAGGCCCTTGTGGGCCGCGCTGTCGATGCGCGGCACGGCCTCCTTGTACGCCTGGGCAGCCCCGTCCCGATCCCCGGCTCGGATCGCCTTCACGACCTTCTTCACGAAGGTGCGCAAGGTGCTACGCTGGGACGCATTCTGCTGGCGGCGCTTCTCGGCCTGACGGGCGCGTTTACGGGCTTGTGCTGAGTTGGCCAAGGGGGTCTCCAAGGATCCTTAATATAGAGTCGCGAAGGGGAATCTGGGGATCCCCGCTCGAAGACCGCGCATTTTGCCTAGGCAACAAGGCCCTGTCAACGCCGCCGCTCGGCCGCCGTCCGCGGGCGGGCCGTCCGCCCCGACAGCGATGCCGACTATAATGCCGCGCCCATCCTTTCAGGGAGACTGCGATTGGCCTCGCTCGGCGGCTCCATCGCCAAGGTCGGCGGCAACACCCTCCTCTCCCGCATCCTGGGGTTCCTGCGCGACCTGGTGATCGCGCGGCTCTTCGGCGCCGATGCCGCCACCGACGCCTTCTTCGTCGCCTTTCGCATTCCCAATGCGTTGCGCCGGCTGTTCGCCGAGGGGGCCCTCGCCATGGCCCTGGTCCCCATACTCCTCGAGCACAAGCGTCGAGGGGGGCAACCGGCGGTCAGGGCCTTCCTCGATGACGCCGCGGGCACCTTGACCGTCGGGCTGCTCACCGTCACCGGCCTGGGGATCCTGATCGCGCCGGCCCTGGTGCTGCTCTTCGCCCCGGGCTTTGCTCAGGACCCGGACCAGTGGGACCTGACGACCCAGATGCTGCGCCTCACCTTCCCCTATGTCCTGCTCATCTCACTCGCCGCCCTCGCCGGCGCCGCCCTGAACACCTACGAGCGCTTCGGCGTGCCCGCCTTCACGCCCGTGCTGCTCAACCTCAGCCTGATCGGCTGCGCCATCTATCTCGCGCCACGGCTGGAGCGCCCCATCCTGGCCCTGGCCCTGGGGGTTCTGCTTGGGGGGGTGGTCCAGCTCGCCTTCCAGCTCCCCTTCCTGGCCCGGTTGGGACTGCTGCCGAAACCGCGTATCAACCCCGGCAACCCCGGGGTCAGGCGAACCCTGGGGCTCATGGGGCCGGTCGTCCTCGGCTCATCCGCCGGCCAGATCAACCTGCTGCTGGGGACTGTGCTGGCGTCCTTCCTCACCACCGGGAGCATCTCCTGGCTCTATTACTCCGATCGGCTCATGGAGCTCCCAATCGGAATCCTGGGCGCCGCCCTGGGGACCGTCATACTGCCGCGTCTGTCCCAGCACCATACGGCCGGCGAGCCGGAGGCCTTCTCCCGGACCCTGGACTGGGCCCTGCGTTGGCTGCTGCTGATCGGGCTGCCCGCCGCCGTGGGCTTGGTGGTGCTCGCGGGCCCCATCGTCGCCACCCTCTTCCACTCCGCCGTCCCCGGTTCCCTGAGCGCGGGGGCCTTCGATGCCCAGGATGTGCGCATGACCGGCCACAGCCTCGCCGCCTATGCCGGCGGTCTGCTCGGATTCCTCGGGGTTCGCGTCCTCGCTCCCGCCTACTTCGCGCGCCAGGAGATGCGCGCCCCGGTGCGTGCGGCCCTGGTAACGGTGGCCGTCAACGCGCTGCTCAGCCTCGCCCTCATGGGGCCCCTGGGCCATCTCGGGCTCGCGCTGGCGACCAGCCTGGCGGCCTGGGCCAACGCGGCCCTGCTGTGGATGGGGCTGCGGCGGGGCGGGGCCTATCGCCCGACCTCCGGCTGGCGGTCCTTCATTAGCCAGGCCCTCGCCGCGGTGCTGGCGATGGGCCTGCTGCTGCACCTGGGCAGCGGCGACCTGGCCTCCTGGATCGCGCTCGCCCCCGGCCAGCGCGCGATCCAGCTCATCGCCTGGATCCTCGCGGGCACCTGCGTCTACGCCCTGGTCCTGCTCCTCACCGGCCTGAGACCCCGTCACCTGCGGGAGCAGCCCGGCTAGCCCCCGGGCGGCGGCCGGCTTCGACGCTCGGAAGCTCGCCCCGGCACGGTTATACTCGCGCGCTTGTTCGCTTACTCGGTCGACCATGAGGCTCATCCGCGGCTTGCACAACCTGCGCCCCCAGGACCGGGGGTGTGTGGCCACCATCGGCAACTTCGACGGGGTGCACCTGGGGCACCGCGCCGTCTTCCGGCGCCTGCTCGTCAAGGGGCGGGAGCTCGGGTTGCCGGCGACCGTCATCACCTTCGAGCCCCAGCCCTTGGAGTTCTTCGCCCCCGAGGCGGCCCCCGCCCGCCTCACGCGGCTGCGGGAGAAGCTCAAGGCGCTTGGCGAGTGCGGGATCGAGCGGACCATGGTCCTGGAGTTTGGCCCGCGCCTGGCGGCCATGGAGGCACGGGAGTTCGTGCAGCGGCTCCTGCTCGACGGCCTCGGGGTCCGTTACCTTTTGGTGGGCGATGACTTCCGCTTTGGCCACGGACGCGCCGGGGACTACGCGCTGCTGCGCACCATGGGCCAGGAGGCCGCCGGGGGCTTCCAGGTGCAGAATCTGCACACCATCACCCATGGGGAGGAGCGTGTCAGCAGCACCCGGGTGCGGGAGGCCCTGGCACGCGGTGACCTGGAGCAGGCCCGCCATCTGCTGGGACGGCCCTATCGGATGCAGGGGCGGGTCGGGCACGGGGAGAAGCGCGGACGCACCATCGGCTTTCCGACCGCGAACATCGACCTGCACCGCCGGGTGATACCCCTGCGGGGGGTCTATGGGGTCGAGGTCCTGGGGCTCGGGCGGGACCCCCGGCCGGGGGTTGCCAATATCGGCACCCGGCCCACGGTCGGCGGCCAAGGCTACCGGCTGGAGGTGCACCTGTTCGACTTCGATGGGGACATCTACGGCCATCATCTGGAGGTGGAGTTTCGACTCAAGCTGCGCGACGAGAAGCGCTTCGGCTCCTTCGACGAGCTGCGCCAGCAGATCGCCCTGGACGCGGCGACCGCGCGGGAGTTCCTGGGCGCGCAACCCAGGGGGGCCGCCTCGATCCCCTGAGCCCGCACCCGCCGAAAGACAACCAGGACGCAGGGGGCTAGACTTAGCCCAGCTCAATCAGCGGCCCGTTCACCATGCACACCGTCAACATGCACGAGGCCAAGAGCCAGCTCTCCTCACTGGTCCAGCAGGCCCTCAACGGCGAGGATGTCGTAATCGCCAGGGCCGGCAAGCCCTTGGTGCGCCTGGTACCCTTCCAAGAGCCGAGACAGCCCCGCCGGCCCGGCCGGCTCAAGGGCCAGATCCACACGCGCGACGACTTCGATGCCGCAGACGAGACGATCGCGGATCTCTTTGAGGGCGGCGCGTGAAGGGCCTGCTGCTCGACACCCATATCTTGATCTGGTGGCTCTGTGATGACGGACGCCTGCCCGGCTGGGCACGGACCCCACTGAGCGATCCCGAGATGCCCTGCTTCGTGAGCGCCGCGACACTTTGGGAGATCGGCATCAAGCGCGCCTTGGGCAAGCTGGAGGCCCCGGCGGAGCTGGCGTCGGTGATCGGTGACGAGGGCTTCCTGGGACTCCCCATCAGTCTCGATCACGCCGAGCGCGCGGCCAACCTCCCCCCGATCCATCGGGATCCTTTCGACCGCATGCTGATCGCCCAGGCCCTCGCCGAGTCCCTCACCCTGGTATCCGTGGACCCGCGGTTCGCGCCCTACGGCGTGGACCTCCTGCATGGCTGACCCGCCGCCGTCGACCCGGGCCCGAGGTCCGAGCAAGCTCGACACCAAGCTAGACCCCTGAACGCAACAGGCAGCAACCGGAATCACAAGCCGTGGCCGATTACAAAGCAACCCTGAACCTACCCAACACCGGCTTCCCCATGAAGGCCAACCTGGCGCAGCGCGAGCCTGAGCTGCTCGCGCGCTGGGAGTCCATGGACCTCTACGGCCTGATCCGGGCGGCGCGAGCCGGGGCGGACCAGTTCATCCTCCACGACGGCCCGCCCTACGCCAATGGCGAGATCCATATCGGGCACGCCGTCAACAAGGTGCTGAAGGACATCATCGTCAAGGCCCGCACCCTGGACGGACTCGACGCCCCTTATGTCCCGGGCTGGGACTGCCACGGACTGCCCATCGAGCTGCAGGTGGAGAAGAAGAAGGGCAAGCCCGGCTACAAGATCAGCGCCACCCAGTTCCGGCTCGCCTGCCGGGAGTACGCGGCGAGCCAGGTGGCAGGCCAGCGGGCGGACTTCAAGCGCCTGGGTGTGCTCGGTGACTGGGAGCGCCCCTACCTCACCATGGACTTTGCCTTCGAGGCGGAGATCATCCGCGCGCTCGGACGCATCATCGCCAACGGCCACGTGGTCAAGGGCGAGAAGCCGGTCCATTGGTGCATCGACTGCGGCTCGGCCCTGGCCGAGGCGGAGGTGGAGTACGCGGACAAGCAGTCCATCGCCATCGACGTGCGCTTCGAGGTCCTGGATCCCGAGGCCCTGGAGGTGCGCTGCCATAGCTCCCCCAACGGCTGCGGCGAGGGCCCCGCCTATGTGGTCATCTGGACCACCACCCCCTGGACCCTGCCCGCCAACCAGGCGGTGGCCCTGAACCCCGAGCTGGAATACGTCATCGTCCAGGTGGAGTCCGGCAGCCACAAGGAGCGCCTCATCGTGGCCGAGGGCCTGCTCAAGGACACCATGGACCGCTGGAGCTTCGAGCACTACCGGGTCATGGGCTACGGGCGGGGCACGGACTTCGAGGGCCTCAAGCTCCGCCACCCCTTCTATGACCGGGAGGTGCCCCTCATCCTGGGTGAGCATGTGACCCTGGAGGCCGGCACCGGCGCCGTCCACACGGCCCCCGGCCATGGGCTCGACGACTACATCGTCGGGCAACGCTATCACCTCCCCGTCGACAACCCGGTGGGGGGCGACGGGCGCTTCCTCCCCGGCACGCCGCTGTTCGCCGGGGAGCTCGTCTTCAAGGCCAACGACCGGGTGGTGGAGACCTTGAAGGCCCATGGCGCCCTGCTCCTGGAGCAGCGCTTCACCCACAGCTATCCCCATTGCTGGCGCCACAAGTCCCCCATCATCTTCCGCGCCACGCCCCAATGGTTCATCAGCATGGAGCGCCGCGGCCTGCGCGCGGCCGCCCTGCGGGAGATCCGCCAGGTGGCCTGGACGCCCGACTGGGGCCAGTCCCGTATCGAGGGCATGGTCCAGGGGCGTCCGGACTGGTGCATCTCCCGCCAGCGCACCTGGGGCGTTCCGATCCCCCTGCTCGTCCATAAGCACACGGGGGAGCTCCATCCCCGCACCGCCGAGCTCATCGAGACCGTCGCGCAGCGCGTCGAGCACAAGGGCATCGAGGCCTGGTTCGAGCTGCACCCGGCGGACCTGCTGGGCGAATCGGAGGGGGCGGAGTACGAGAAGGTCCACGACACCCTGGACGTCTGGTTCGACTCAGGCGTCACCCATGCCTGCGTGCTGGAGCACCGGGAGGGCTTGAGGGCCCCGGCCGACCTGTACCTGGAGGGCTCGGACCAGCACCGGGGCTGGTTCCAATCGTCCCTGATGACCAGCGTGGCCATGCACGATCGGGCGCCCTACAAGGCGGTGCTGACCCACGGCTTCACCGTGGACGCCAAGGGCGAGAAGATGTCCAAGTCCAAGGGCAACGTGGTGCGGCCCCAGGACGTGATGAAGACGCTCGGGGCCGACATCATCCGGCTCTGGGTGGCGGCCACCGACTACCGCGGCGAGATGGGCGTCTCCGACGAGATCCTGACGCGCACCGCCGACGCCTACCGGCGCATCCGCAATACCGCCCGCTTCCTGCTCGCCAACCTCAACGGCTTCGACCCCGCCGAAAATGCGGTGGCCCCGGCCGCCATGATCGAGCTCGACCGCTGGGTCGTGGACCGGGCCCTGCGCCTGCAAGAGGAGATCATCGAGGCCTACCGCACCTATCAGTTCCACCTGATCTACCAGAAGGTCCACAACTTCTGCGTGGTGGACCTGGGCGGCTTCTATCTCGACGTCATCAAGGACCGCCAGTACACCACCCAGACGGACGGCCTGCCGCGGCGCTCCTGCCAGACCGCACTCTATTATGTGGCCGAGGCCATGGTGCGCTGGCTCGCGCCCATCCTGTCCTTCACCGCCGACGAGATCTGGAGCCACATGCCAGGTCGAAGGGGCCAGACCGTCTTCACCGAAACCTGGTATGAGGGGCTCTTTCCACTGCCCGATTCAGACCCCTTCGACCGCGCCTTCTGGGACCGGGTGCTCGCCGCCCGCGTGGCGATCGGACCGGCCCTGGAGGGCGCCCGCAAGGCCGGTCAGATCGGCTCGGGCCTGGACGCGGAGCTTGATCTCTACTGCGACGAGGAGCTCTACCACACCCTATCCCGGCTTGGGGACGAGCTGCGCTTCGTCACCATCACCTCGGAGGTTCGGCTGCACGCCCTGGCCGAGCGCCCGGACACCGCCTCGGATACCGACCTCCCGGGGTTGGCCGTGCGGGTGGCCCCGTCAAGGCACCCCAAGTGCGTGCGCTGCTGGCACCACCGCCCCGACGTCGGCACCCACACCGACCACCCGGAGCTCTGCGGCCGCTGTGTGGAGAACGTCGCCGGACCTGGTGAGACCCGGAGATTCGCGTAGGGTGCGCCGCGCGCACCCCGCAAACAACCGCCTCTCTGTCGCCAACGGTGCGCCCGGCGCACCCTACGATTGATCAAGGCTTCGCGCAGGATCCGCCATGTCCGATTACCGCCGACTGCGTATCCCCGGCGGGTCCTACTTCTTCACCCTTGCCCTCTACGATCGGAGATCGGCCGTGCTGACGGACGCCCCGGTGCGCGCAGCGCTGCGGACGGCCATCCTCCAGACCCGAGGCACCCGTCCTTGGACCATCGATGCCTGGGTGCTGTTGCGCGATCACCTGCACTGCATCTGGGCCCTGCCACCGGGGGACACGGACTACAGCGGGCGCTGGTCGACCATCAAGCGCCTGACCTCCCAGGCGGTCCAGCTCCCACAGGCGCGGCCGGCGAGCGCCTCGCGGCTCAAGCGCCGGGAGTCGACCCTGTGGCAACGCCGCTTCTGGGAGCATGGCATCCGCGACGAGGAGGATTTTGCCCGTCACCTCGACTATGTTCACTGGAATCCGGTGAAGCATGGTCCGGTGCCCAGGGCGGCGGACTGGCCCTGGTCGAGCCTGCACCGGTGGATGGGGCTCGGGGTCTATCCGCCCGATTGGGGTCTCGTCGAGGACCAGGAGGCGGATTCGGACCATGGGGAGCCCACATGGCGCTAGCCGGTTGGAGTCGGTCGGTTGGCTTGGGGGTTGGGGTACTGGTGCGCACGGCGCACCCTACGGCACTGGTGCGCGGTCCGCTCACTCACCGTAGGGTGCGCCGTGCGCGCCCGCGCGCCGACGGCAACGGGCAAGTCTTTTGAATTCGGATGGCATACAGGCGTATGAAGCACTGGCTCTGGCTCTCCTTGATCGTGGTCCTGCTGGACCAGGCCACCAAGTGGCTGGTGATGACGGGGCTCGAGCCCTTTGAGGTCATCGAGGTCATCCCCAATCTCAATCTGACCCTGATGTTCAACCCGGGGGCGGCCTTCAGCTTCCTGGCCGAGGCCGGCGGCTGGCAGCGCTGGCTGTTCGCCGCCTTCGCCCTGGGGATCAGCGGGGCCCTGGCGGTCTGGCTGGTGCGGCTGCGCCCCCATGAGCGGGCCCTGGCGCTGGCCCTCGCCCTGATCATCGGCGGGGCCATCGGGAACCTGATCGACCGGGTGCTGCTGGGTCACGTGATCGACTTCGTGCAGGTCTACCTGCCCTTCATCCCGCTGGCCATGTTCAACCCCTGGCCCGCCTTCAACGTCGCCGACAGCGCCATCAGCCTGGGTGTGGTCATCCTCCTCGTATCGACCCTGTTCGCCCGCGAGGAGCCCCAAGCCCACGGGGGCTGAGCGGCTCCAGCCTCGGGTAGGGACGGCACCCCGCGGGGACGGTGTCATCCAAGGTTCCCATTTCCCGGGGACCGAATTGGTTATCATCGCCCCGCAGCCGGCCGAGACCGACCCGGCTGGGTACCCAAGACCCATCCCAGCCTCCAAGCACCGGATCCATGAAGATCGCCATCCTGTCCCGAGACCCCAGCCTCTACTCCACCCGGCGCCTGGTGCAGGCGGCGCGTGCCCGGGGTCACGAGGCACGGGTGATCGACGTGCTGCGCTGCTACATGAACATCACCCCCCATGCCCCCTCCATCCACTACAAGGGGGAGGATCTCGCGGGCTTCGACGCGGTGATCCCCCGCATCGGGGCCTCGGTGACCTTCTACGGCAACGCGGTGCTGCGCCAGTTCGAGATGATGGGGGTCTATCCGCTCAACGAGTCGGTGGCCATCGCCCGGGCCCGGGACAAGCTGCGCTCGCTCCAGCTCCTGGCCCGCAAGGGGATCGGCTTGCCGGTCACGGGCTTCGCCCATGCCCCGGACGACATCGAGGACCTGATCAAGATGGTGGGCGGGGC
>JBLMWY010000189.1:0-5763 GCA_050257475.1 Bdellovibrio bacteriovorus | reverse complement strand
GCTCGGCCGCGGACGTCGGCTGCGGGACTGGTGGCTTCCTATCGTACCTCCTCCGTTATCGGGTACCGCTATGGGGCGTGGATTCGTCGCCTTCGATGTTGCGAATCGCTCTCCGGCGCCTCCCCCGGTCCCGTGTTCGGCTCCTGCGACAGGACATCCGCGCCCTCCGCTTGCCCAGGGCCGTGGACCTGATCGTCTGCAATGGGGACACTTTGAATTATCTGCTGACCCGCGACGAGCTGGTCCTGGGCTTGGCGCGGTGTCGCGAGAATCTCACTCCTTGTGGGTCTTTGGTAGGCGACATACTGACGGGTATACCTTCCCCATCGGTGGAAGGGTGGCGAGCGGCACCGTCGATGCCTTGCGTCGCTTCAATGTGGCGGTCCGAGGTGGATCCGTCTCGGCGCCTCACCCGGGTGGATATTCGGTATCGACTCGCGGGTCAGCACAGCGGTCCCTGGGTCCAGGAGACCCACAGACAGCGTTGGTATTCGATCCCCGAGCTTCGCCTAGCGCTTCGCGAGGCAGGACTGCGGAACCCAGCCCTATGGCGACTGGACCGGGGGGAGGGCGAGGGGGCTGCGGCCTGGGTCAAGTTCGCGGCGTTCAGGTAGCAGGGACATGGCCGGTCCTTCTAAGTCCTGCGCTGGGCCGCTCCCGCGATCCGAAGGTCCCGGGCTGCGGCAATTACGGATACCGTCAGGCCGATTCGATGATATTTTTCCCTAGCCATTTGCGTCATGTCGGACTAAAAGAGTTGGGTACGGAGGCGGCCTATCGCCAGCTCCTCCTCGTCCATGGACCGACGACTCTCTCGGCTCGGGCCCTCGGCGTGATGTGTGGGGGCGGCGCGATGGCGCGGGAGGGCGTGGGGTGGACCGGCGCACTCAGTTGGGGTGGTATCTGTCGCCCGCTCGCGCCGTGGGGGACGCCTTGTTTTGGCATCCCTTTTGATCGGAATTCAAGAACGTACAAGCATTAGGGTACGAACAAGACAAGAATTCACTCGACGCACATCCCTTGTCTCCTGGACCCATCGCGGTCGGGGACTTGCGCGCAGCGGACGGGCCGGCCGTATGGAAGCCACAGTCGAGTTCAGCCTGGATGGGACCCTGTGTCGCGTGTTACCCGACGACCAGGCCAGGACTCCCTATGCCCTGGCCCAGGGGGAGAGCGCAGCCCCATTCCCTGAGGAGCGGGTGGTGGGCAAATGCCAGCTCGACGGACGCCGTTACGTGATCGTCTGCGGCCGCGAGGCGGCTAGGAAGTGGCTCGATGCGGAGCCGCGGGCCGCGGATATCCTGACCGCCCGGGAGCTTCAGGTGGCGCTCATGGTCAGCCAGGGTCTGGCAAACAAGCAGATCGCCCACCGGCTCGGATTGAGCGAGTGGACCGTCACCTCCTATCTTCGCCGGAGCTTTGCGAAGCTCAAGGTGCGCACCCGGGCCGCCATGGTGGCGCGTATCGTTGCGGACCTGAACGTCGACGCTTGATCGGGTGGCCCTCGGGCGCCTCGGTCTCCAGCGGTGCATTGGCCTCGCTGTAATGCCCCGTCCGCCTTCCTTAGCCAACGCGGCGGGCTCACCGCGCTGTGGAGGGGCGCCCCCGAGCGCCCGCCACTGCCCTCATTGTGCTCAGGCCCGAGTTCCCCCATAGTCCGGACCAGCGAAGGCCAAGGAGCGCGTTCTGCATGTCTTCCAGGCCCAGGTTAAGGCGTTGAGGGTCGGGGAGCCCGGGTCAAGGGTCGGATCCGCCCAGGGCCTCCGGAGATCTCGAATGCAACGAGCGGCGCATGCAAGGTCAAGCTGAGGAAGGCGAAGCGGGCCGTTTCAGCCAGGCGGTGCTGGACGCGCTCCCCGCCCAGGTGGCCGTGCTCGATCGCCAGGGCGTCATCATCGCCGTCAACCAGGCTTGGTGTCGCTTTGCCGCGGAGAACGGTGCTTCGGCCGAGCTGCGGGCTGGGCTCGGTCTGGACTATCTGGCCGCCTGCAGGAACGCGACCCCCGAGGCCGTGGATCAGGCGCGTGCCGTTGCGGACGGGGTGACCGCGGTGCTCGCGCGCGAGGTCGAGTCCTTCGCGATGGAGTATCCCTGCCACGATCGGGATCGGCAGCGGTGGTTCGCGGTGACGGTTGCCCCCTTGGGTGGGGTCCTGGAGGGTGCCGTCATCGTGCACTTCGATATCTCTGCCCGCAAGCAGGCGGAGGACCAGGCCCGACAGGCGCGGGAGTGCGCGGCCCAGGCCGCGCGGGTCAACGCGGTGGGCGTCCTGGCCGCGTCGCTGGTTCACGAGCTCACCCAGCCCCTGAGCGCGGCAGGCTTCTACAGCGGCACGGCGGCGGCCCTGCTCGACCAGGGGCAGTTCGCCGCCGAGCGTCTCTCCCGTGCCCTTGCGGGGGTCGATGCCCAGATCCAGCGGGCAACCGAGATCGTCCAGCGGCTGCGCGGCTTTCTGCGCCAGCGCGAGGTGCGCCCGGAGCCCCTGTGCATCGATGAGGTGGTGTCCGGGGCCATGGGGCTGGTGCAATGGTTCGCGGCGGATCGCAAGGTGCGCCTGCAGTTCGAGCGGGCGAGCCCCGCCCCGCTGGTGTTGGCGGATCCCATCCAGCTTGAGCAGGTGCTGGTCAACCTGGTGTGCAACAGCATTCAGGCCATCGACACCGCCGACATGCCGCGCCGCGAGGTCTGGGTGTCCGTGGAGCGACGGCCGTCGGAGGTGGAGATCCGGGTCCGGGATACAGGCCCCGGCGTTGCCTCCGGTGAGCACGAGCGACTGTTCGATATCTTCACCTCCACCAAGGAGGTGGGCCTCGGGATGGGGCTCTCCATCAGTCGGGGGATTATCGAGGCCCATGGCGGTCGCTTGTGGTCTGACGCGAGCGCGACCGAGGGGGCAGCCTTTCACTTCACGCTGCCGCTGGCCGAATCCCCCCGTGCCTGAGGAGCAGACCGTGTTCGTCGTGGACGACGACGCGGCCATGCGCGCGTCCATGGCCTTGATGCTCGACCAGGCGGGGTTTCGGGTTCGGGCCTTTGCCAACGCCCAGAGCTTCCTCGAATCCTGCGCTGCTGACGACGGCGGGTGTCTGGTGCTGGATCTGCGCATGCCGGACATGAGCGGGCTCGACCTGCAAGGGGTCCTGAACCGCCGAGGCTACACCCTCCCGATCATCTTCCTGTCGGCCTTCGGCGATGTGCCAACCACGGTTCGTGCCATCCAGGGCGGTGCCGTCGATTTCCTGGAGAAGCCCGTCTCCATGCAGGTCCTGATCGGGCGCATTCGGCACTCCTTGGAGGAGGACCGGCGGCGGCGCGTCGCGGCTGCCGAGGCGCAACGTGTGCGAGGCCTGCTCCAGCAGCTCACCCCCAGGGAGCGCGAGGTCATGGAGCTGGCAACCAAGGGGATGGCCAACAAGGAGATTGCCGCCACGCTGATGATCAGTCCGCGCACCGTGGAGAACCACCGCGCCCGCTTGATGGAGAAGCTGGGCGCTGGAAACATCGCCGAGCTTTGTCAGGTGGCGGCCCTCGGGAAGGGGTGACGGCCCGCGATTCCCGTGCGGGCCAAAAATGTCCCGCCCTAGTCATGGACCTCAAGCCCTCGATGACGGAGCGTGCCGAGTCCGGCGCGTCTCCGCACGCGAGCCCATCAAATGCCAGGGGGGCGTTGGGCCGGTTGCTCGCCGGGTCTGACTTGTAGGGAGAGGGCCGGGGGCTGAGGCCCTGGACTGGAGCTCCACTGAGCCCGCTGTCCGGATTTCTCGCGACCCTGGGGTCTCCCGGGGACTTGCGGCGGCCTGCGCAGGGGCGGGCGCACCCCGGCGCCGATCCGCAGTTGTGCGCATCGTCACATTTCATTCCCCGGGAACGGGTGTTGAGTAGTCGTACGGATTCGAATGTGGACCCGCGTGCACTATCTTTTCTTAGGTTTCCTCAGCGCGCAGTTGCACGGGGTAGCGCGCGTCCCCCCTGACCAGCGTCGTATCACGGGATTCCGGGGCGGGCCCTGTGGCGTCTTGAGTCCTTTGCATCGCCAGATAGAGGTGGCATATGACCCTCTTCGATAGCGGATCGGCGAGCCCATTCGTACCGATGCGGAGCAGGTTGGCGGCCAAGGAAGCGGCTTGGCTGGCGGGTCTTGGGGCTGGCAAATCACCCCTATCCCATGAACCGGCTCAGCGCGAGCGACTGGTGCGTGAATGGGCCTATTTCCGGGCCCAGCGTCGGGGCTTCGTTCCCGGCCACGAGGTGGAGGATTGGCTGGCGGCGGAGCGGGAGCTGGAGCGGACCTCGCAGTCGCGGCTGCTCGTGTAGCCCCCATTCTGAAACCACGCGGCCTACTGGGGCTTGGAACCGATGCGGTTCTGACGTATCCAAAGTGGCCGTGTCGCACGCTCAGCGTCCGGTCGATGGTGGCCCGGGTTTCCCGAAACCCTCAGTCTGTGAGGCTCGCGGTGGTCCCAGCCACGATGAGGTGAGGGGCTCGTTCCAGGGCAGGTTCCAACCCGGCTGCAGCCGAGATCCACCTGCTGCAGCCGAGATCCAAAGGTGTCGCCGACTTGATTCGTAACGAGGAGAACTCACCGGCATGATGGAGCATCGCTTAGACCGTCGCGTGCCGCTGAAGGTACCGGTACGGCTTCGCTTTCAGGATGGCACCGCGGGCTTCGGCATGGCCCTCAACATCAGCCGCGGCGGCATCTACGTCAAGACCGCCGCCCCCTGGCGCAGCGGCTGCATCGATGTGCGCATGACGGTTTCCACGGCCTCCGGGGAGCGTACCGCTCTGCTGCCCGGCTTGATCGTCCACGGCGGCGCGGAAGGGATCGGACTCATGTTCCGCCAGCTCGACCAGCGATCAGAGGCCCTCGTGTCCTGGCTCGTCAGCGGTGAGGGGTGGCCCGAGCGCCAGCCCGAGATTGCCGCAGCACCTCGCCTGATCGCCACCCATTTCCCCGCCTGGGGAGGCTCCGGTCGGCACGACTCCCTATCCCACACTTAGCCACAAAGGGGTTAGGTGGCGTAGGCCGGGTGTGTCCCCCGATCGGATTCCGGGTTCTCACGGACGTGCCGTGGGGGCCTGAGTCGGTGTCCGGCCGATCCCATCTGGCGCGAGGGCTAGCGTGGACGGCCGCCTCGCGGCCATCCCTTGTCTAATCCCAACACCACCCTTGTCCCTCGTGACGCGCGTCGGCAGGAGCCGACGAGCCGGTTGTGGCTCGCTCTGGAGACCGGCGGCGACCTGATCCGCAGGATGCTGGATGCCTCGCAGAACGGCATCTATGTGCATGACCTCAGGGCCGGGGTGCACACCTACATCAATGCCCAGTACACGCGCCTCACGGGCTATGGCATCGAGCAGCTCGCCGCGATGGACAGCGAGGCCTTCTTCGCCCTGTTCCCTGCGGAGGATCGGTTGCGGCTGCGCCAGCATGAGGCCGATCTGGAGCGAGCCAAGGATGGCGAGCGGCTGGAGATTGAGTACCGCTTTCTGAGACGCGACGGCACCTGGATCTGGTGCCTGTCGAGCGACGCCGTGCTCGAGCGCGATCCGGATGGGTCCGTGCTCAGCATCGTGGGGACCTTCCTCGACATCTCCGAGCGCAAGTGGACCGAGACCCGCCTGGGACTCAGTGAGGCCGAGGTGCGCCAGCATCGCGACGCGCTTGCGCTCATCTACGATAGCGCCCCCATCGGTCTGTGCACCCTTGACCGGGACCTGCGGTACGTGCGCGTCAACCAGCGACTGGCGGAGCTCAACGG
>JBLMWY010000188.1:0-3249 GCA_050257475.1 Bdellovibrio bacteriovorus | reverse complement strand
AGCGCGCCGCGCCATGCGTTTGGCACCCTCCGGGGTTCACCGGAGAAGTGACATCCGCTCCACGACCCCGTCGCGCTGGATCAGCCAATGCATCAGGGCGGCGGCGACGTGGATGACGATTAGGGCGATCAAGATCCAGCCAAGCCAGCCGTGGATTTCGAACAGGGCTTTGCCGAGGTCCTCGTCCTTGCCGATGAGCCCGGGTAGCTCCCAGCCGAAGAACTGGACGGGGAAGCCGCCAGCGGCCGTGCCGAGCCAGCCGACAACGGGGAGGGCAAAGAGCACCAGGTAAAAGAGCCCGTGGACGACCTTGCTCGCGGCGGCCTGCCAGGCGGCCAGGGGCTGTCGGTAGGGCGGGGTGCCGACCGTCACCCTCAAGAGAACGCGTAGGACCATGAGTCCCAGCAGCAGCACGCCAAAGGTCTTGTGGTAGGTGTAGAGGAGGTTGGTGGTGTCGGAACCAAAGGCGGCGACGGTCCCCTCATAGCCGAGGTTGCCCAGGGTCAGCCCCACCCCGAGAAGCCCGAAGGCCAGAAGCACGATTAGCCAGTGCAGGAGGCGCTGGATCAGGGTGTAACGAAAGGTCGATGCCGCGGTGGTGTTCATGGATCTCCCTCGATTGCCGAAAAGGTTGCGACCGCTGGTCACGGCTGCGGCGTGACCGAGGCCAGATGATCGATGCAGCGTGGATATGCGCCCCCGGGTGAGGGCCCGCAAGTCGCAGACCGACCATCTTGGGCTCCGGGGTCCGGGAGGCCCGACCGATCGCCGCATGACGAGCACGGGGTCAGCAACGGCGTGATCCACGTCATCGACGCCCTCATCATGCCCAACCGCGCACGGCTCGCGGGCACTCGCCAGGGATACCTGGCAAGCAACAGGGGAAAGGCCACGGAGGCTTGAGCCGCGGCGTCGCGTCCCCATCCTCGCGAGGACGTAGCGCGGGCTAGGGCGTCCCCGCCCCACGCTGCGAGCCGCATCCCAATCGACCAAAGAGGTGATCCCATGAGCATCCGTGTCTCCACCGCCCTGACCGCCGGCCTCCTTAGCGTCCTGCTCGCCGCGGGATCCATCGCTACCGTCCACGCCGGTGACGGTTGCGAGAAGGGCAAGACGAAGGCCGACTCCACCAGCACCCTCTGGAGCCCCGCGACGACCGCCCAACAGACCGTCGCGAGCGCCAGCGTCCGTCCCTGATCGCGACCTCACTGCTGCGCTGGCGACCCCCCGGGGCCGCCAGCACCCCCACTGATCAGGGATCTCAGGCTAGATCCTGGAACCGCCTCACCTCAGGACCCTGACCGATCCTCGTAGCGGTAGCCGACCCCATAGACCGAGTGGATAAGCTCGCGTCCCGGCAGGAGCTCTGCCAGCCGGCGCCGAAGCTTCTTCACGTGGCTGTCGATGGTGCGGTCGGAGACCACCCGGTTGTCTTGGTAGATCCGGTCCATGAGGCGCTGCCGGCTGAAGATGAGCCCCGGCGCCTGATAGAGGCTCTCCAGCAGGGCAAATTCCACCGCCGTAAGCTCGATGGTCCGCCCCTCGGCGCTCACCCGCAGGCTCTCGGGATGAAGCTGGATGGCGCCTGTTTGATCTCCTGCGGGAGGCGTTCCTGGGCGCGAGCGCCTGAGCACCGCCTTCACCCGTGCCACCAGCTCCCGTGGGCTGTAGGGTTTGCACACGTAGTCGTCGGCGCCAAGCTCGAGCCCCAGTAGCCGGTCGATCTCCTCCACCCGGGCCGTGGTCATGATGATGGGGACCTGGCTCTCGGCCCGGAGCTCTCGGCACAGGCTCAGCCCATCCCTGCCCGGCAGCATGAGATCCAGGAGGATCAGGTCGGGCTGCTGCTCCCTCACCGAGCGGAGCACCTCGGATCCATCTCCGATGATCTGCGTTCGGAACCCGGCGGCCACCAGATAATCCGCGACCAGGGCCGCCAGGCGCTCCTCATCCTCGACGATCAGGATCAGCGGGTTAAGTAGGCTTTCCATCGTATCGCCCGAAGACGTTATCGCATGTTCCACACCAAGCCCTGCCCCTCGGTCCTTGGCCCTCGCTACTCAGGTATCTCCACTCGAATCCAGAGGCCGCCCAAGGGTGAGGGAAGGGCGCTGATCCGGCCCCCATGGGCATCTGCCACATTCTTGGCGATGGCGAGCCCCAGGCCTGCCCCACCGGAGTGGCGGCTACGGGACTGATCGAGACGGTAGAGCCGCTCGAAGAGCTGGTCCAGGGCCTCGGGCGGGACACCCGGGGCCGTGTCCTGGAAGTCCACCAGGATCCGATCCCCGGACTGCTCTAGGCTGATGCTGAGCGCGCCCCCGGGATCCGTGTACTGGAGGCTGTTCCGCAGCAGGTTGCGAAAGAGCTGGGAGAGGCGGTCCGGGTCGGCCTTGATCTCTGAAACCGACCGGCGCCGGTCGGCGTAGCTCAGATCCAGACCGGCGTCCGCGAAGCGCGGGCGGAAGGCCTCCAGATCCCCCTCCAGAACCTCGCCGATATCCGTGGGAACCATGCGATAGCTGAGCGCACCCAGGTCGCTCATGGAGAGCTGATAGAGGTCGTCCACCAGCCTGCCGAGCCGCACCGCGTCCCCGTGGAGCCGCTCGACCGCCGCGGTGTCCAGGGGCCGCACCCCGTCCTGGAGGGCCTCCAGCTCCGCCCGCAGCAGGGCGATGGGGGTCCGCAGCTCATGGGAGATGTCCGCCACCCAGCGCCGCCGGGCCTGCTCGTGCTGCTCCAGGGCCGACGCGAGGCCGTTGAGGTCCCGTCCCAGGCGAGCGATCTCGTCGTCGCCCTTCACCGGCACCCGCGCCGCGTAGTCCCCGGCCCTGAGCCTCCCCATGGCCTCCTGGAAGCCCCGCAGGGGTCGCACCAGACCGCGGGACAGGGGGTAGGCGAGAGCGGCGGAGACGAGCACCATGCCACCGGCGATGAGCCAGAGCCAGCCCGCCTGGCGGGCCTGGAACTCCAGCTCCGGCCAGTCCGCGACCGGCGGGCCCGGTATCAGGGCGAGCTGACCCAGGCCCTGGCCGTCCAGCTCCAAGGGGATGCGGCGGGCCCCCTCAAGCAGGGATTCGCGTCCGTAGATCAGGGTGCCCGATCCATCGAGGAGCATAAGGCGAAGCTCCACCGGGACCGGCCCCTCCCCCTTGTTCAGGTGCTCCAGGGCGTGGCTCGGTGGCCAGGCCCCTGGCTCCGCCAGGTCCCGTGGCATCCACGGCGGGAGACGGTCCCGCCGATGGCCCC
>JBLMWY010000187.1:0-2603 GCA_050257475.1 Bdellovibrio bacteriovorus | reverse complement strand
GGCAGCCGCCTCACCGGGGCAAGCATCCTCCAGGCAACCCTCACCGGCGCGGCCCTGGAGGATGTGGACCTCTCGGGGGCCGACCTGAGCGGCTCCCTGCTCAACGGCGCCCACCTCAAGGGCGCCCGTTTCCAAGGAGCGCGCCTCACCGACGCCCGCTTCGTCAACGCCGTGCCCGCCGGGGCGGACTTCAGCGGGGCCCTGGAAATGCCCGAGCACCTGCGCCTCATGCTAAAGACCGACTGAGCCTACGCGGGCTGCCACGATCGGCCATGGCGATACTCGCCAAACACAAGAACGATTTTGGCGACCGACCGGACCTCGCTATAGTGCGCCGGCCGGCCGATGCAGCGCCGGTGTCGATCGCGACCCTTGCGCCTCCCTGCCCCAATCCAGAGGACACACCACAATGAGAGCCTTCCTCATCACCCCCGAAACCCAGTCGATTACCGAGGTCAACATCGAGGGACTGGGCGACATCAAGGCCCTGATCGGCTTTGACACCATCGAATCCGACAGCGTCGGCACCCAGGGTGACCGACTCTATTTCGACGAGGAATGCTTCCTGCGCGGGACCAGCGGGCGCTTCCAGATCGACACGGTCATCCCCGTGGCCGGCAAAGGCGTTGTCGCCGGAACCGCCGAGGATGGGGCTACGCTGCGGGACGTCGCGATGGCGATCGAGGATCTGCGCCAGCGCATCCGCTATCTCTGAGCCCGGAGAGAGCCTCGCCGGGAGACAGCGGCGCGGATTTTGAGGTGCCGAATCCGAGGTGCGGGAGCCTGGCCCGCCCGATGACATGCAGGACGATCCCGGCCCCGATGAAGAAGACCACGCTCGCCCCCAGGCTCGCGATGATCGGGTGATCGCCGCCTAGATCGCCGACCCAGATGAAGAGCCCGGCGAGGCACAGGACCGCGCAGCAATAGAAGAGCAGCGCGGTGCCGAAGGCGACGTGCTGACCGAGGCCACGGGGGGCCGAGATGGGTGGCAGGTCGAGCTGGGTGGTGTCGGTCATGGCGCTGGATCAATCCGAAAGGCCGCGTGGCAGCCCACGCAGTTATTGAGCAGGGTGGCGAGCTGGGCCTGAGCCTGGGCGAGGTCGCCCATCTGCTCCGCGTCCAGGGCGAGCTGGTCGAAGGCCCGATGGGTGGAGAGCCCCAGCTCCTTGAACCCCAGGGGCAGCTTGGCCATCAGCGAGAGGGGCACCCCCGCCGCGGCCGCGGCCCCAACGGCGCGAGCGGCGCTGGCGACCCGGGCCGCATCGCCCTCACTCACCGCCTGGGTGATCGCCTGCACCGCGTGCAGGAAGGCCCGCATCTCAGTGAGCACCAGGTCCCGCTCGCCGGGGCTCAGGAGGATGGCGCTGCGGCCGTCCGAGGCGGGGACCGTCTCGCCGACCACCACCAGCTTGTAGCCGAGCGCCCCCAGCACCAGAAGCAACAGGCCAGCGGCCCAACAGCACAGGGGCTTCATGCCCCTCCCCCCGCGGTGGCGATCCGCACCGTCGGCGCCACGCCGCCGAGACCGATTTCCGAGTCCGCCAGATAGCAGCCGGGGTCCTCGGCCCAGAAGTCACCGCTTGTCTGGTAGGCCCGGGTGCGGGTGTTGCCGTTGCAGATGGCGAGATGGGCGCAGGCGGCACAGCGTCCCTTGACCGGTCTCGGGCGCTGCTTGAGCCCGGCCATCAGCGGGTCTGTGCGATCCTCCCAGATGACGGAGAAGGGTCGCTCCCGCACATTGCCCAGGGGATAGTCCCACCAGAAGGTGTCTGGGTGGACCTCGCCGCGATTGTCGATGTTGGCGATGTTGACCCCCGATGCATTGCCGCCCCAGGCCTCCAGGACCTTCCGCAGCAGGGCCGCGCGCTCCGGGAAGCGCTGCTCGGCCCACGCGAGCAGATAGACCCCGTCCGCGTCGTTGTTGCCGGTGACCAGCTCCACGGGCTCCCCCCGCTGGATGCGGGACCAGCCGGTCTCGATCAGCAGGTCCATGGCCTCGCGGGTCATGCGGAAGTGGGCGTCGTCCCCCCGGTTCTTGTTGCCGCGCCCGGCGTAGTTGAGGTGCGACAGATAGAACTTATGGATCCCCTCCTCCGCCATCAGGTCCAGGAGTGCCGGTAGATCCTGGGCATTGTCGCGGGTCAGGGTGAAGCGCATGCCCACCTTGAGCCCCGCGTCGCGGCACAAGCGCAGCCCGTTCAGGGAGGCCTGGAAGGCCCCGATGCGGCGGCGGAAGCGGTCGTGGGTCTCCTGGAGTCCGTCCAGGCTGATCCCGAGGTAGTCAAACCCCACGGCGGCGATGGGCCCGATGTGGTCTCGATCGATCAGGGTGCCGTTGGTGGACAGGGCCAGATAGAAGCCGAGTGACTTGGCGTGGTGGGCCAGATCGAACAGATCCGACCGCATCAGGGGCTCGCCACCCGAGAGGATCAGGACCGGGACCCCGAAGGCCCGTAGGTCCTCCATCACCGCCATCGCCTCCGCCGTGCCCAGCTCCCCGTCGAATGCCTTGTCCGCCGAGGTGGAATAGCAGTGGCGGCAGGTGAGGTTGCAGCGCCGGATCAGGTTCCAGATCACCACGGGGCCGCTCGGCTCCGCCG
>JBLMWY010000186.1:0-23039 GCA_050257475.1 Bdellovibrio bacteriovorus | reverse complement strand
TGCTGGCCTTCGCGGTGAAGGTGCCGATGTTTCCGGTTCACACCTGGCTGCCGGACGCCCACGTGGAGGCCCCCACCGGTGGCTCGGTGATTCTGGCGGCCATCATGCTCAAGATCGGCGGCTACGGGTTTCTGCGCTTCTCCCTGCCTATCACCCCGGATGCCAGCGCGTCCCTGGATTGGCTGATCATCGCCCTGTCGCTCATCGCGGTGATCTATATCGGCTTCGTGGCCCTGGTGCAGCAGGACATGAAGAAGCTGATCGCCTATTCCTCCATTGCCCACATGGGCTTCGTGACCCTGGGGTTCTTCATCCTATTCGCCATCCTCCAGCGCTCCGGCGAGACCACCGGTGCCGTCATGGGGATCCAGGGCGGCATGGTCCAGATGATCTCCCATGGGTTCATCTCGGGGGCCTTGTTCCTCTGCGTCGGTGTCCTGTACGACCGGGTGCATTCCCGCCAGATCGCCGATTACGGCGGGGTTATCCATACCATGCCCTGGTTCGGCGCCTTCCTGGTCTTCTTCGCCATGGCGAACGCGGGCCTGCCTGGCACCTCCGGGTTCGTCGGTGAGTTCATGGTGATACTCGCGGCCTTTCGCGCCGATTTCTGGTTCGCTCTCCTGGCGGCTACGACCCTGGTCCTGGCGGCTGCCTTCACCCTCTGGATGGTCAAGCGCGTGGTCTATGGGGAGGTGAAGAGCGACAAGGTGGCGAAGCTGCAGGACCTCAACGGACGCGAGGTCTTCAACCTCGGGGCCCTGGCCGCCGCCGTGCTGCTGTTCGGCCTGTGGCCCGCCCCCTTGGTCAACGTCATGCACACGACGGTGGAGAACCTGGTCGTGCAGGTGAGCGCCTGCAAACTTCCGGACGAGGAGGCGGGTGACTGCGTCCTGCCCCGATCGGCGGCCGTCGCCGCCGTGGCGCCCTAAGACCGCTCCAGGGTCAACCGCCAGCAAGCGACCGCGACGACGACCGTCGGACCAGATCCAAGCCCCGGACATTCCTCATGCCATTTGACGCCGCCCAGCTCTTGCCCATCCTGCCGGAGATCGCCATCCTCATCACGGCGTGCTTGGTGCTCGTCGTCGACCTCTATCTCAAGGAGCGGGACAAAGGCGTTAACCATGGCCTGTCCCTGATCGGCCTGCTTGTCGCCATGGGCCTGGTGGGTCTGGTGGGGGGCGGAGAGCGGGTCCTCGCCTTCGGCGACAATGTGGTGCGCGATCCCCTAGGGGACGTGCTCAAGTTTTTCGTCCTCATGGTCTCCTTTCTCGCATTCGTTTACGGACGCCCTTGGCTCAAGGACCGGGGGCTGCTGGCCGGCGAGTACTACGTGCTCTCCCTCTTCGCCGTGCTCGGCATGCTGGTGATGATCGGCGCCAACAGCTTCCTCACCCTCTATCTCGGCCTGGAGCTCCTGGCGCTCAGCCTCTATGCCCTGGTCGCCTTCGATCGTGACTCCAAGGCCGGATCCGAGGCGGCCATGAAGTACTTCGTGCTGGGTGCACTCGGCTCCGGCCTGCTCCTCTACGGCATCTCCATGATCTACGGCGCGACCGGCTCCATCGAGCTGGGCGCCGTGGCCCGGGCCGTCTCCGAGCAAGGCATCGACAACAACATCCTGGTCTTCGGAATCGTTTTCCTGGTGATCGGAATCGGCTTCAAATTCGGTGCCGTCCCCTTCCATATGTGGGTCCCGGACATCTATGAGGGGGCCCCCACCCCGGTCGTCCTGTTCCTGGGCTCGGTGCCCAAGATTGCCGCCTTCGCCTTGGCCATCCGCCTTCTGGTGGACGGGATGGGGGGGTTGCACGCGGACTGGCAAGGGATGCTGGTGATCCTCGCGGTGCTGTCCATGGCGGTCGGCAACCTGCTGGCCATCGCCCAGACCAACATCAAGCGGATGCTCGCCTACTCCACCATCTCCCACGTGGGTTTCCTGTTCCTGGGTCTGCTGGCCGGCTCCTCCCAGGGATACGCCGCCGCCATGTTCTACGCCATCGTCTATGCGCTGATGGCGGCGGGGGCCTTCGGCATCCTCACCATCCTGAGCCGCGAAGGCTTCGACGCGGAGAACCTGGATGACCTCAAGGGCCTGAACGACAGGGATCCCTGGTACGCGGCCCTGATGGCGATCCTGATGTTCTCCATGGCGGGGGTGCCGCCCACCGTTGGCTTCATGGCGAAGCTTCTGGTGCTGGAGGCGGTGGTGCGGGTGGATCTGGTGTGGCTGGCGGTGGTGGCGGTCATCTTCTCCATCATCGGCGCCTTTTATTATCTGCGCGTGGTGAAGCTCCTCTACTTTGATAAACCGACGACCGACGCTCCGATCCGTGCCTCGGGCGGGGTCCGGGTGGCCATGACGGTCAACGGGCTGGCGATCCTGCTCCTCGGCCTATTCCCCGCCTCTCTCCTGGGCCTCTGCCAGACCGCCTTTGGCTGACGGATCCCTCGGGCACGGCGCATCCCCCCGTCGGAGGTGCGGGTGCCCATGGTTGTCCGGGCCAGCGCGCCGGGCTAACATGCCGAACTTTTGTCGGCTCTTGGAGCTCTGAGCATGATTCGCGGCAGCATCGTCGCCCTCATCACGCCCATGGATTCGGATGGCGCCATCGATGACGTCGGTCTGGGGCGCCTGGTGGACCTCCATGCGGCGCAGGGGACCTCGGCCATCGTGGCCGTTGGCACCACAGGGGAGTCCGCGACCCTCGACGAGGAGGAGCACTGTCGGGTCATAGCCCGGGTCGTCGAGCTGGCGGCGGGGCGCCTCCCGGTGATTGCCGGCACCGGCGCGAACTCCACCCGTGAGGCCATTGCCTTGACCCGCTGCGCCAAGGCGGCGGGGGCGGGCGCGGCCCTGCTGGTGACGCCCTACTACAACAAGCCGACCCAGGAGGGGCTCTATCTCCACCACAGGGCCGTTGCCGAGGCGGTGGACATCCCGCAGATCCTCTACAACGTTCCCGGCCGCACTGCCTGCGACATGTTGCCCGAGACGGTGATTCGCCTCTCGGAGGTGGACAACATCGTGGGCCTCAAGGAGGCCACCGGCGACCTGGAGCGGGTGCGCCGGATCCGGGATGGCTGCGGCCCGGGCTTCGCCCTCTACAGCGGGGACGATGCCACCGCCTGCGACTTCATGCTGTTGGGCGGCGACGGCGTCATTTCCGTGACCGCCAATCTGGCCCCACGCCTGATGCGGGAGATGTGCGACGCCGCCCTCGCCGGCGAGCGTGAGCGTGCCCACACCATCAATCAACGGCTAGAGGCGTTGCATCGAGACATCTTCGTGCAGTCCAATCCGATCCCGGTAAAATGGGGGGTGGCCGAGCTCGGCCTGTGCCAGAAGGGCATCCGGCTGCCGTTGACCTGGCTCTCCGATCAATTTCACGAACGCGTGCGCGCCGCCATGGGCCAAGCGGGGCTGCTGTGAAGCAGGGCCTTTGCCGTCGGGCGCCATCCATGCAACACGATGCCTGAAAATCTCAATCCCTCGCGCCCCTCCTGGTGGTGGCTGGTGGCGCTCAGCGCCGCCCTCGCGCTCGTCATGAGCGTCACCGGCTGTGGCTCCGCCACGGTCCAGGAGATGCTGCCCGATCAGACCCTGGCCTATAAGAAGAGTCGGGAGGCATCAGAAAATCTGGAGCTGCCCCCAAACCTGCGAGCCGGCAGCTTTGATGATGCCTTGGACGTTCCTTCCCTGGACGGTGGCGGCGCCACCTACTCCGACTATGCCAGTGGCCGCGCCAAGCGCTCCGAGACGGCGTCCAGCGGCGAGGTCCTTCCGGCCGTGGCGAACGTGGAGATGCGGCGCAGCGGCTCCGAGCGCTGGCTCGAGGTCCAGGGCTCGCCTCAGCAGGTGTGGCCGCGGGTCATTGCCTTCTGGCGCCAGCAGGGGGTGCTGCTCGCGGAGCAGGATCCCGCCGTGGGCGTGATGAAGACCGATTGGTTGGATAACCGGGCGGAGATCCCCCAGGACTTCATCACCCGCCAGCTCCGGAAGGTCGTCGACGGACTCTACGCCACCTCCACCCGCGATCAGTTCAGGGTACAGGTGGAGGCCGGGCCCAGGGCTGGCACTACAGAGGTACGCCTAACCCACAAGGGGATGGAGGAGAAGCTGGTCACCAACACCCTGGGCGACAGCCAGCGTACCGTCTGGGAACCGAGCGGCACCGACCCCGGCAAGGAGGCCGAGATGCTGCGCCGGCTCATGCTCTTCCTGGGCGCCTCGGAGCAGCAGGCCAAGCAGGCCCTCGCGGGCGCCCCCAAGGGGTCGGGCGGCGCCAGCGCCGCTGCCGCCTCGCCCGCCTCCCCCGCCCGGGTCGTGACCGAAGGTGGCTCCCAGGTCCTGATCATCGGCGACGAGTACCGGCGTGGTTGGCGTATGGTGGGATCGGCCCTGGACCGTGCAGGTTTCTCGGTGGAAGACCGGGACATGACCCGCGGCGCCTACTATGTTCGCTACCAGGACGCGGACGCCGGGGCTAAGAAACGCAGCCTGGGATCCAGGCTCGCCTTCTGGCGCAAGGACGACATCGATCGGGTCAAGCAATACCAGATCCGGGTCGAGGGTGGCGAGACCCAAACCCGGGTCACGGTGCTTGACGCGAACGGCAACCCCGATGGGTCCGCCTCCGCCGGGCGTATTCTCACGCTCCTCGCCGAGCAGATGAACTGAGCCCATGGCGGTCGGGGAGATCACCCTGGATTCCCCCGTCCGTCCTTGAGCGCGATGCGCTTCGCGTCCCTGGGTAGCGGCAGCCGGGGTAACGCGACACTGATCGAGTCCGACTCCACCCGCCTCCTGGTCGACTGCGGCTTCAGCCTGCGGGAGCTCGAGTCCAGGTTGAGATGCCTCGGGGTTGGGGCCTCCAGCATCGATGCACTCCTGCTCACCCATGAGCACGGGGACCACTCCCGCGGCGTCGCCGCGCTAGCCAATCGCTACCGACTCGCCATCTGGACCACGCCGGGGACCTGGAGGGCCTTGGGTGCCCCCGATGTCCCGGCGCTGAGGCTCTTCTCCGGCCATGACGGAGCCGTGCGGCTGGGGCCCTTCGGCGTTCGCCCCTACCCCGTTCCCCACGATGCGCGAGAGCCCGTGCAACTGGTCTTCGAATCCGAGGGTCGCCGCCTGGGGCTCCTGACCGATGCGGGGGCCGTGACCCCCCATATGCGCGCCATCCTCGGTGGCTGCGACGCCCTGATCCTCGAATGCAACCACGATCCGGACTTGCTGCGCCTCGGGCCCTATCCCCCATCCCTGCAGCGCCGGGTCGGAGGGCCTTTCGGCCACCTGAGCAACCTTCAGGCGGCCGAGCTGCTAGACCAACTACCGAGCGCCGACATCCGTCACCTCTGGCTCGCCCACATCAGCGCGAAGAACAACAGCCCGGACCGGGTCATGGCCGCGATCCGCGGGGTCTCAGAGTCGTTGGCGGCGAGAGCCCGCTTGGCCCACCAGGACATCCCCGGTCCCTGGGTCGCCGTGTGATCCCCAGGAGCGGCCAGTGAGCCAGGTTCAGACACCAGGTCAAGGCCTTTGGACCTAAGCGGCGGGAGCGGGACCCGGTAGGGTGCGATGACACTCTTGCGGGCAGCCCCAAGCGCCGGGAGGGCCCGGGTGGGCGTCGAGGCCCAATCAAGCGCGAGGGCGGGGAGCCAACGCCCATAGTGACCCGACCAGGGCGTGCCGTGGGTTCCATTACGACCTCTTGCCCCGAGGCCGACCCGTCCCGCGAGACCTCCTCGCGACGAAGGGTGGTGGCGCAACCCTTACCGAAGATTTGTTGGAGCCGACCTTGTGGCCCCGCTCGGCTAGCGGCCGCCGTAATCGGCCCTTGAGCCAGTCAGGTCCCAGGCAAAGGTGCAGTCCAGGTGGGAGAGGACGGAGATCAGGCCACTCTCGCCGTCCTCGACCATGACGGCGATGGGCGCGCGGCGGCCGAACTGCTTGTTTCCGCGTTTGACCCAGAGGTTGCGCATCTCGGGGTTGCGCGGGAAATAGGTGTGCAGGGCCTCCTCGATGCGCATCAGGTAGGCCACCCGGCGGTTCACCTGGGGCTCGTCGGGGAAGGCCTCCTCCTCCCGGAAGCGCCCCAGGTGGCGGGCCTTCACCGAGTCCGGCAGCTTCAGGATGGCGGTGATGTCCCTAGCCCCGAGGCCCCAGCCTTCGAGCAGATCCATGGTGCGCCGGGTGAGGACCAGGCGCTCTTCCAGCGTCAGTTCATTCATTTGGATTGGAACCCTTGGGGACGCGGCGCAGGATGCACGCGCTATGGACGGGGAAATGGCGCCCGCGCCGGCTCGTTGCAAGCCTCGAGGCCGAGCTCCCTGCTCATCGGTTCCAGAAACCTGGAGAGAGGATCACCAGGATGGTGAGGATCTCCAGCCGCCCCAGCAGCATGCCCCCCACCGCGAGGAGCTTGCCCAGGTCGCTCACCCCCGTGAAGCTGAACGCCACCTCCCCGAGGCCGGGCCCCAGGTTGTTCATGCTGGTGGCCACGGCGCTGAAGGCGTCCAGGGGTTGCAGCCCGGCGTGGATCATGAGGAGCGTAAGAGTCGCCAGGGCCACCGTGTAGAGGGCGAAGAAGCTCCACACCGAGCGTGCCAGGTCCGGCTGCACCACCCGTTGTCCCAGTCGGATGGGGATCTGGGCATGGGGGTGGACGAGGCGGGTGACCTCCTGGGTGCCTTGCTTCACCATCAGGAGCACCCGCAGCACCTTCATGCCGCCGGCGGTGGAGCCCCCGCAGCCACCGACGAAACTGATGTAGATCATCAGCAGCGGGAGGAAGTCCGGCCAGTGGGCGAAGTCGACGATGCCGAAGCCCGTGCTGGTGACCACTGAGACCACGGTGAAGCCGGCATGGCGCACGCTGTCCACGAGGCTGGGGTAGGGCCCCTCCAGGGTGAGGAGGAGGCCCACCAGCACCACCACACCGATGACGAACAACAGGAAGGTCCGGGCCTCCACGTCGCGCAGATAGATCCGAGGGTCATGGTGCAGCCAGGCGACGTAATGGACCCCGAAATTGATGGCCGCGAGTAGCATGAAGACGATGGCCACGGCCTCGATCCCCGGGCTCTGGTAGTGGCCGATGCTGGCGTCGTGCGTTGAGAAGCCCCCGGTGGAGAGAGTGGAGAGGCTGTGGGCGACGGCGTCGAACGGCGTCATGCCGGCCAGCCAGTACCCAGCCGCGCACAGCAGGGTGAGGCCCAGGTAGATGAGCCACAGGGCCCGCGCCGTTTGGGTCAGGCGGGGCGTTAGCTTCTCCTCCTTGAGGGGGCCGGGGGCCTCCGCGCGGTAGAGCTGCATGCCGCCGATGCCGAGCATGGGCATGACCGCCACACCCAGGACCACCAGCCCCATGCCCCCGTACCACTGGAGCTGTTGGCGGTAGAAGAGGACGGAGCGCGGCAGGCCGTCGAGTCCCGTGATGACGGTGGCCCCGGTGGTGGTGAGTCCAGAGGTCGACTCGAAGAGGGCATCCACCGCCGAGAGCCCGAGGGCGTTCATCAGGGGCCAGGCCCCGAGCGCGCTCAGCAGCACCCAGAAGAGGGTCACGATGAGGTAGCCGTCCCGCACCCCGAGCTCCCGCGTCGCGTGCCGTCGACCCGCCACCCACAGGAGCCCTCCGGCCCCCAGGGAGACGGCCATGGGGCCGAGGAAGTGCAGCGTCGCCGCCTCCCGATAGAGCAGTCCAACCAGCACGGGGCCGACCAGCGTGGCCCCGAAGATCATGGCATAGAGGCCGATGACGCGAATGGCCAGGACCGGATTCATGGTGCCCGGGAGCGGTGCCCGCCGGCCGCGCCTGGAACGGCGACCGCCTCCAGGACCTCTAGGTAGCGGCGGGCGCTCGGTCCCTGCGCGTACGCGCTCACGGCGGACCTCAGGGTAGCGGCCGGCAGGGGATGGTCCAGGGTAGTGGCCATGGCCGCCGCCAGGGCGGGCACGTCACCCACCGGCACCAAGGGACCGAAGCGGCCCCCGTCCAGGATCTCCGAGGGCCCACTGGGACAATCGGTGGAGACCGCTGGGACCCCGAGCGCCAGCGCCTCGGTGAGCACATTGGGGGAGCCCTCCCAGGCCGAGGACAGGACGAACAGGGAGGCCCGGGCCAGGAACGCATAGGGGTTCATCTGATGGCCCGGCAGGTCCACGTCGTCCGCCAGCCCGAGCTCCTGCACCAGGGCCTCGAGGCTCGACCGGCCCCGGCCTTCACCCAGGATCACCAGCCGGCAGGTGCGCCCTGCCCGCAGCCGGGCGAAGGCCCGCAGCAGGGTGGGGAAGTCCTTCTGGTGCTGGAGGCGCCCCGCGGCCAGGATCACGGGTTCGCCGCCGCCCTGAAGCCAGGGGTGGGGGCAGGGCTCCGCGGCCTGGGCCGCGAGCTCGGGGGTGATCACTGGGTTGCGGATGACGGTGATGGAGGCGGGCGGGAGTCGGGCGATGCGGGCGGTATCCTCCGCGACCCCTTGGGAGACCGCCACGATGTGCTCGATACGCGGATAGAGGAGCCGGATGGGCAGGATGCGGAGCCATCGCTGGATGACCCCACGCCCAGCCATGGCCGTGGACAGGTTGGTGCCCAGGCGCAGCACGATGGGGGTGCGGGTGCCGGCCAGCCCCCGAGCCAGGACGGCCGTGCGTCCGGCCCTGTCCTTGGCGGCAAGGAGCGCCGGTGGGCGGCGCTCGCGCAGATAGCGGGCCAGGGCGGGGGCCGCGAGCTGGGTATGGTTGGCGCCGAGGCGTACCTGGCGCACCTCGGGTGGCAGGTGCCTGAGGTGCGGTCCCTCGGCCTTCACCAGCACCAGCTCCACCGCCTGATCCAGGTCCAGGAACCCCCGGACCAGGTTCGCCAGCATGCGCTCCACGCCGCCGGCCCCCGAGAAGGAGGCAAAGATGGTGAGGGGGTGACGGCCGTTGGTCATCGTCATGCTCGGCGTTGGATCTCGCCATCATAAACGAGACCGCGGGCGCCGCCGGGTATCCGGGGCGCGGGTCCCTGTTAGACTTCGGCCTTGGCCAGCCCTCCTCCGAGCCCCGAGTCGATGGGAGCCCGATGACCAAGCCGACCAGCGTCTATCTCTTTGGCACCTGTCTGATCGACCTCCTCTATCCCCAGGTCGGGCTCTCCGCCATGCGCCTGCTGGCGCGCGAGGGGATCCGGGTGATCTTCCCCCAGGCGCAGACCTGCTGCGGCCAGCCCGCCTACAACTCGGGATACCGGGATGAGGCGCGCCGGGTGGCACGGCTCCAGATCGATGCCTTCCCGGAGGACCTGCCGGTGGTGGTGCCGTCCGCGTCCTGCGCCGGCATGCTCAAGGTCCACTACCCGGCGCTGTTCGCCGGCACCCCCGATGGCGAGCGGGCCAAGGCCCTGGCTGGGCGGGTCGTCGAGCTCGCCGACTTCCTGGTGCGGGTGCTGGACTACAGGCCCAAAGACTTGGGGCCGCCGCTTCGGGTCGCGCTGCACAATTCTTGCTCGGCGCGCCGCGAGCTGGGGGTCGCCCCGGCGACCCTGGAGCTTCTGGGGCGGCTCGCCAACCTGGAGGCGGTGGAGCCGGACCACGCGAGCGAATGCTGCGGCTTTGGCGGAACCTTCGCGGTCAAGCAGCCGGAGATCTCCGCGGCCATGGCCGCCGACAAGGCCAGATCCATCGCCGAGACCGGGGCCGCGATCTTGGTGGGACAGGATTGCGGGTGCCTCATGAACCTGGGGGGCACCCTGGCCCGCCATGGGCGGGGAATCGCCGTGAAGCACCTGGCCGAGCTCCTGTGGGAGCGGACCAGCCCAGGGGCCGGCGTCGCCGGTCCTGAGGCTGAAGGCGCATGACGACCGGTCTGCGCGGCTCCATCGGCGCCGCCCTGGGGCGCGAGCGGGCCCGCGCCAATATCCGCCGGGCCATGGACGGGCTGGTCGCCAAGCGGCTCAGGGCCTTTCCGGATGCGTCGGAGCTGGAGCGCCTGCGGGACCAGGGGCGCGACATCCGGGCGCAGGCGGTGGCCAGGTTGCCGGAGCTCCTCGTGGCGCTGGAGGCGCGCTGCACCGCCAACGGCATGCAGGTCCACTGGGCGGAGACGGGCGAGGCGGCCAACGAGATCGTCCTCGACATCCTGCGCCGCACCGGGGCTGGCGCCTTGCTCAAGGGCAAGTCCATGGTCTCCGAGGAGATGGGGCTCAACGAGCGGCTGGCCGCCGAGGGGATCGAGCCGGTGGAGACGGATCTCGGCGAGCTGATCATCCAGCTCGCCGGCGAGCCCCCCTCCCACATCATCGCCCCGGCGGTCCACAAGGACCGCCACGAGATTGCCGAGCTGTTCCGGGGGCGTCTGCCGAGGCCGCCGCGCGGGGAGGGCATCGAGGACCTGACGGCCGCCGCCCGGGGCTATATGCGCGAGCGCTTCCGGGACATCACCGCGGGACTCTCCGGCGTCAACTTCGCGGTGGCCGAGACCGGCACCCTGTGTCTCGTGGAGAACGAGGGCAACGGGCGCCTGAGCACCACGGCGCCCGAGGTCCATATCGCGGTGATGGGCATCGAGAAGGTGATCCCCCGCCTCGACCAGCTTCCGACCCTCCTGAGCTTGCTCACCCGCAGCGCCACCGGCCAGCCCATCACCACCTACGTGAACCTGATCTCGGGCCCCCGCCGGCCCGGGGAGAAGGACGGGCCGCGGGAGCTGCACCTGATCCTGCTGGACAACGGGCGCTCGCGCATCCGCCAGGACCCGGAGCTCGCGGCGACGCTGCGCTGCATCCGCTGCGGCGCCTGCATGAACCATTGCCCGGTCTACGCGCGGCTCGGCGGCCACGCCTATGGCACCGTCTATCCGGGACCCATCGGCAGCATCCTGGAGCCTCAGCTCCAGGGCCTGGGCATCCAGGGTGAGCTGGCGGAGGCCTCGACCCTGTGCGGGGCCTGCGCCGAGGTCTGCCCGGTGCGCATCCCCATCCCGAGGCTGCTCAATCGGCTGCGCCACGAGGCCGTCGCCGGTCGCGAAGGCTCCCCGGTGGCCGGCAGGGGCGCTCGGCGTAGTCGCGGCGAGGCGCGCCTCTGGGCCCTGTGGTCCTGGGTCTTCGCCAACCCGAGCCGATACCGCTCCTTTACCCGCCTAGCTACCGCCCTGCGTGCCCTGCAGCCCAGCCGCCTCGGCCCCTGGACCCGCAGCCGGACGGCGCCGCAAATCGCACCCAAGGACCTGCATCGGCTGGCCCGAGAGGCTGGCTTTGTGGACTCGCCGGTCAAGATCCCCGGCCCCTGATTCGAGGAGACTCAGGGGCCTTCGCCGTCCTCATAGTCACTGCCGAGATCGAGGCCCATTTCCCTCCCGATCTCGACCCAGTAGGGCTCCGCCTCGCAGGAGCAGCAGTCGCACCAGACGGCGATGCCCTCGTGCATGCTGATCGAGCGTCTGCCTTTGGGCTCGGGTGTTGTGGGTGCGTTGGAGGCGGCCGCAGCGGTTTCGGATGGCTGTGATTCCGATGGGCCTGTACTGGGGGTGCTCATGTGGCAGATTCTCCCGGTGTCATGGAGAAGCCGATAGGCTTCGATGACCAGAGCTTAGCCTTGGCGTGGTGACAACGCTTGGGTCCATGGGTCGGGCGTCCAGGGCGCAGGGGGGGCGGCGCCGAGGATTACCTGCCAGCGACTTGACGGGCCCCAGCGACCCGTCCTACTGCTCGATGTGCGCCCGCGCCCAGGCGAGGACCGGCTGGAGGCGACGGTTGAGCAGGGCCGGGGCGTCGTCCAGATCCAGCCACCGGCATTCGTGGTGCTCGGGGTGGCCCAGTTGAGGATTCACCGGGAGGGTCGCCTCACCGGTTTTGGATTCGGCCAGGTAGTAGCGGGCGATCTTGCCCCCGGCATAGGGGGGTGTCTCGATGAAGCCCTCGCCCCATCGGAAATCGAGGTCGGCCAGCCCCGTTTCCTCCTGGACCTCCCGCCGCGCGGTCTGGATTGGGTCTTCGCCGGCTTCCACCTCGCCCTTGGGGAAGTCCCAGTAGTCGTAGCAGCGAAGCAGCAGACAGCGTGGCGTGCCCTCGAATCGGCGCACCACCACGACGCCGGCGGAGTGCCTGGTCATACCCCCGCGCTCAACGCCGGTGCCGTATGAAGTGATCGAGCAGGACCCGGGTGGAGGCGTCGTGGGCTTGCGTGACCTGGCCCGCCTGGATCTCGTCGAGGATGACGGAGGCGAGCTGTTTTCCGAGCTCCACACCCCATTGGTCATAGGAGTTCACCCCCCACACCACCCCCTGGGTGAAGATGCGGTGCTCGTACATCGCAATCAGGGCCCCGAGGGTGTGGGGCGTGAGGCGTTCCATCAGGATGCTGTTGGTAGGTCTGTTGCCCGGAAAGGTGCGGTGGTGCGCGAGGGGCTCGGCCCGTTCCTCCGGCATGCCGGCCGCGCGCATCTCGGCCAGGGCCTCGTCGAAGGTGCGTCCGCGCATCAGGGCCTCGGTCTGGGCGAAGAAATTGGCCATGAGCTTGGGATGATGGTCGCCCAGCTCGTTATGGCTATGGATGCATCCGATGAAGTCCGCCGGGATTAGTTGAGTGCCCTGGTGGATGAGCTGATAGAAGGCGTGCTGGCCGTCGGTTCCGGGCTCGCCCCAGACCACCGGGCCGGTGCTGTAGTCCACGGCCACACCGTCGCGGGTCACCCCCTTGCCGTTGCTCTCCATGTCACCCTGCTGCAGGTAGGCCGGGAGCAGACGCAGGTACTGATCATAGGGCAGGACCGCATGGGTGCGGGCGCCGAAGAAGTTCGCGTACCAGACCCCGATCAGGCCCAGGACGGCGGGGATGTTCTCGGGCAGCTCGGCGGTGCTGAAATGCTCGTCCATGGCGTGGGCCCCATCCAGGAGCTCCACGAACCGCTCGAACCCCACCGCGAGTGCGATGGGCAGCCCGATGGCGGACCACAGCGAGTAGCGGCCCCCCACCCAGTCCCAGAAGCCGAACATGTTGGCGGTGTCGATGCCGAAGGCGGCGACCCGCTCGGTGCTGGTGGAGACGGCCACGAAGTGCCGGGCCACGGCGGCTTGGTCCTTGAGCGCCGCGAGCAGCCAGTCCCGGGCGCTCTCGGCGTTGGTCATCGTCTCCTGGGTGGTGAAGGTCTTGGAGGCCACCACGAAGAGGGTGGTCTCCGGGTCGAGGAGGCGGATGGTCTCCACCAGGTGGGTGGCGTCGATGTTGGAGACGAAGTGGACCCTCAGGTTGTCATTGAGGTAGGGGCCGAGGGCGGCGCAGACCATCTTGGGACCCAGGTTGGAGCCGCCGATGCCGATGTTGACCACATCGGTGATGGACTTGCCCGTGTGGCCCTTCCAGTCACCGGAGCGCACCTGCCCCACGAAGGTCTCCATGCGACTGAGGACACCGTTCACCAGCGGCATCACGTCCTCACCGTCCACGTAGATGGGGCGATTCGAGCGGTTGCGCAGGGCGACGTGGAGGACGGCCCGCTGCTCGGTGTTGTTGATGCGGTCGCCCGAGAACATGCGCCGGGTCCAGCCCTGCAGGTCGACCGCTTGGGCGAGGTCGTAGAGGTGCTGCAGCGTCTCGGTCGTGACGCGGTTCTTGGAATAATCGACGTAGAGGCCCGCTGCCTCCAGGGTCATGGTCTGGGCCCGCTGGGGATCGGCGGCGAAGAGGTCACGGAGATGCACGTCCTTGACCTGCCGCCAGTGCCGATCCAGGGCCTGCCATTGGGGAGTCCGGTTGACGAGCGGCATACTGCAATCTCCTCTTCAGGGTAGGCGACGGGTGCGGCCCATAGCCTAAGCTACTGCGACGATCTTTCCACCTGCTGGTGATGCCCCGGGGATTCAGGATCGGGGCGGCGTCTTGACCCCTGCCGCTACTTTGGCGACGGCGGCTGGACCCCCAGAAGGGCCGTCGGGTCCCAGCCCGGCTCGTCGTCCGGGTCCAGTCCGTTGCGCCAATCTTGGTCCTCGCGATCGAACAGGCGATTGGCCTCAAAGGGGCCCCAGGAGCCGGCCGGGTAGGTGTGGATGAAGTCCCGCTCCGTGGCCCACCGCTTGAGCACCGGGTCCACCACCTGCCAGGCCCAGTTGACCTCGTCGGCACGCAGGAAGTGGGTGTGATCCCCCTCGATCACGTCGAGTATCAGGGCCTCGTAGGCGTCGATCTGCTCGGAAGGCAGGGCGCAGGAGCTGGCGTCCAGGCGCTCGGTCTGGGCGCGCATCTCGAACCCCGGCTGCTTGACCTGGATCTCGATGCGCATGCACTCGTTCGGCTGGATGTTGAGCAGCAGCCAGTTGGGCCTGAGCTGCTCGATGGGGGTCTGGCGGAAGAGCTGCTGGGGCGGGTGCTTGAAGCGGATGGCCACTAGCGAGTTGGTGCGGGCCAGGCGCTTGCCGGTGCGCAGGTAAAAGGGGACGTTGCGCCAGCGCCAGTTGTCGATGTAGAGCTTGAGCGCCGCGTAGGTCTCGGTGGTGCTGCTGCGGGCCACCCCGGGCTCCTCCAGATAGCCCGGCAGCTTGCCGTCCCTGCCGCGTCCGCCGGCGTACTGGGCCCGGAAGGCGTGGGCATGGACCGCCTCCCGGGGGATGGGCCGGATGGAGCGCAGCACCTTTACCTTCTCGTCCCGTAGGGCCTCGGCGTCCAGGCTCGGCGGCGGCTCCATGGCCACCAGGGTGAGCATCTGCAGCAGATGGCTCTGAATCATGTCCCGCAGGGCCCCGACGCCGTCGTAGAAGCCCGCCCGCTCCTCGATCCCCCGTGCCTCCGCGTGGGAGATCTGCACGTGGTCGATGTAGTTGCGGTTCCACAGGGGCTCGAGCAGCAGGTTGGCGAAGCGGAACACCAGGATGTTCTGGACCGTGCTCTTACCCAGGTAGTGGTCGATGCGGTAGATCTGATCCTCGGAGAAGCTGCGGTGCAGGTCCTGATCCAGGATCCGGGCGCTCTCCTGGTCGAAGCCGAAGGGCTTCTCCACCACCAGCCTGGACCAGCCCCCGTCCTCGGAGTGGAGGCCCCATACGGCGAGCCGCTCGGCGACGATCCCGTAGTGGCGGGGGGCCACGGCCAGATAGAAGACGCGGTTGTCCGGTAGGGCGGCGTCGCCCCGCAGGCGCTCCGCGAGGCCGGCGAAGCCGTCCTCCGCCTCGAGGTCGCCCTCGGCGAAGCCGGTCCTGGCCAGGAGCCCATCGAGAACCGGGGCCTTGGGCCCGCCGGTGATGCGGGACTCCAGGATGCGCCGGACCTCGCCACGCCAGTCCTCATCGGTCCAGTCCCGGCGTCCGAAGCCGAGGATGCGGGTCTCCGGATGGAGGCGCCCCGCCGCCTCGATGTGGTAGAGGGCCGGCAGCAGCTTGTAGCTCGCCAGGTTGCCGGTGGCGCCAAAGATCACCAGGGTGCAGGGATCCAGCATTGCATAGCCCCGTCATAATTGGGTAAAACTACCAACTTGACATAGAACAAGAAACCGGGCCGCTGGTGGCGGCCCTCCTTAAGACACCGGGCGCACACTCGGGCGGCCGCGCGGGGCGGGGCCTGGGAACAGGGATCCCTCATGGAGCAAGCTGCCATTACCTTCCCGAGACCCGACCGGCTGCGCGTCCTGCTGGCGAGCAGCGAGGCCCATCCCTTGATCAAGACTGGGGGGCTCGCCGACGTCGCCGCCAGTCTGCCCGCCGCCCTGCGCGCCTTGGGCCACGACGCACGACTGATTATCCCAGCCTATCCGCGGGCTGCAAGGCAGCTTCGGGAGCCCAAGGCCCTGTGCGAGATCCGCTTGCCGGGTTGCCGGGGGACGGTGCGCATCCTCGAGGGCAGCCATCCAGACCAGGACCTGCCCGTCTATCTGGTGGACGCCGCGGACCATTTCTGCCGTGAAGGGAACCCCTATACCGATCTGTCGGGCCGCGACTGGGGGGACAACGCGGAGCGCTTCCTCCTGTTCAGCCGGGCGGTCGCGCAGATCGCCCAGGGACTGCCGGCGGTGGGCTGGCGCCCCGAGGTGCTGCATTGCAACGACTGGCAGACCGGTCTGGCGCCACCCTTGCTGCAGGATCTGCCGGAGCGTCCGGCCACCGTCTTTACCATCCACAACCTGGCCTACCAGGGGTTGTTCGATCGCGCCACCTTCGACCGTATCGGTCTGCCCCCGGCCCTGTGGAACCTGTGGGGGATCGAGTTCCACCAGCGCATGTCCTTCATCAAGGGCGGCATCGTGTTCTCCGACCGGGTCAACACCGTGAGCCCCACCTACGCGGAGGAGGTGCGCACCCCAAGGTTTGGCTGCGGCCTGGATGGGCTGCTGCGCCAGATCGGCACCCGCTTCTCCGGGATCCTGAACGGCGTGGATTATCGCGATTGGAACCCGGCCTGCGATCCGCTGATCCTCCAGACCTACGACCGCGAGAGCTTCGGCCTCAAGGCCGAGAACAAGCTGGACCTGCAGCGTGAGTTTGGGCTCACCCGTAACGAGGGGGCCTTCCTCCTGGGTCACGTGGGGCGTCTGGTGGAGCAGAAGGGGGTGGACCTGATCCTGGCGATCCTGCCCGGCCTGATCCAGGATCCCAACATCCAGCTCGTCATCCAGTCGGAAGGTGAGCGCCAGTTGGAGCAGGCCCTGCTTGCCCTGAACGCCGCCCACCCGCGGCAGGTGGGTATCCACCTAGGCTATGACGAGACCCGCGCCCATCGCATCGAGGCGGGCTGCGACGCCTTTCTGATGCCCTCCCGCTTCGAGCCCTGCGGGCTCAACCAGCTCTATAGCCTGCGCTACGGCACCCCGCCGATCGTCCATCGCACCGGTGGTCTGGCGGACACCGTGGTACACGCGACCCACCAGACCCTGGCCGATGGCAGCGCCACCGGATTCCTGTTCGACGAGCCGACCGCCGAGTCCCTGTGGTACGCGGTGCAGCAGGCGCTCGCCCTGTATCGTGGGGACCCAGGCGCCTGGCGCCGCCTGGCCACGACGGGCATGGGGCGGGATTTCAGTTGGGAGGCGAGCGCCTGCTCCTACCTGCAACTCTACCGGGATGCCATGGCCGATCGACACGGGCTCGTCGAGGCGGCGACGGCCTGAGAGACCCTGTCCGGTGCGGGGCGGGAGGGCCTTCGGCGCCTAGGTGCTCAGGCTGCCTGGGCGGGGATGGCGTCGCCGGTGCGGATCACCCGATTCTCCTCGTCGAGATAGACCAGGGCCGGCTTGAAGGCGCGCGCCTCGGCCTCGCTCATCCCGGCGTAGGCGCAGATGATGATGCGGTCCCCAGGCGCCGCCTTATGGGCCGCGGCCCCGTTGACGGAGATGATCCGGGACCCCGCATCCGCACGGATCGCGTAGGTGGTGAAGCGCTCACCATTGGTGACGTTGTAGATCTGGATCTGCTCGTACTCGCGGATGCCCGCGAGTCGCAGCAGATCCTCATCGATGGCGCAGGAGCCCTCGTAGTCGAGCTCCGCATGAGTGACGCAAGCCCGGTGGAGCTTGCACTTCAGCAAGGTCAGTTGCATGTCCCCTCCCTCACAACGGCGGTTAGGGATGGCCTTGGGCCCGGTGCCCTACCGAACTTCTAGAGTGTCTTAGGCGATTTCTGTCAAACCATGCACCATCTCGCTCGTCTTTTCGCCCGCCTTCCGCGTCGCGCCGACAGTCACATAGCCCGGCTATGCTCCTATCGGCACTCCTTGAAGGCGGACGAAAATCCTTCGCGATCTGGTACATGATTCTCCGGCAATCGCCTTAACCTGGTCCTGATTCTATCCCAGGGATTGCTGCGGCGCACCATCGTGCGCTTGGGCGCGCCTCGGCGCCGTGCCCCTCAGCGTTGCAGGCGGAGGTTATCGATGAGCCGGGCGCGCCCCAGGTAGGCCGCTGCCAGGATCACCAGATCTCGATCCGCCTCTCCAGGCTCCGCGAGATCCTGGTCTCGCCGCACGCTGACGTAGTCGGGCCGCAGGCCCGCCCGCGCCAGGGTCTCTGACGCCTGCCGCTCCACCTCGGCCGGGTTCCGGCCGGCCCTGAGGGCGTCCGCGGCGACCTGGAGGGTGCGGTACAAGGCCGGGGCCAGAGCCCGCTCCTCGGCGGAAAGGTAGCCGTTGCGGGAGCTCATCGCCAACCCGTCGGGCTCGCGCACCGTGGGAACCCCGACGACCTCGATGGACATCGCCAGGTCTTCCACCAGCCGGCGGATCACCAGGAGCTGCTGGTAATCCTTCTCCCCGAACAGGGCCAGGTCCGGCTGGACCATGTGAAAGAGCTTACAAACCACGGTGGCGACCCCGGTGAAGTGCCCCGGGCGGCTGGCCCCGCACAGGATGTCGGACAGCCCGGGGACCTCCACCCGCGTCTGGGCCTCCTGACCGCGAGGATACATGGTCCCCAGGCCCGGGGCGAACAGCAGGTCGCAGCCGGCCTCCTCCAGCATGGCCTCATCCCGTTGCGGGGTTCGCGGATAGGCGGACAGGTCCTCCCGGGGTCCGAACTGCAGGGGATTGACGAACAGGCTGACCACCGTGCGCCGGGCGCGGCGTCGTGCCTCCGAGACCAGGCTGAGATGACCCGCGTGCAGATTGCCCATGGTCGGCACGAAGGCGACGGTGTCCCCCGCCCGGCGCCAGTCGGTGATGCGCTGGCGCAGCCCGCTCAGTTCCTCGATGCGCTCCATGGCCTGACTCACTCGGGTGTTGGCTCAGTACGGGGTTTCGTCCGGGCCAGGAAAGCTGCGGTCCCGCACCGCCGCTACATAGGCGGCCAGGGCCTCGCCCACCGAGCCGCGACCCTTGAGGAAATCGCGGCTGAAGCTTGGCGGGCGCCCGGGGGTGAGACCCAGCAAGTCATGGAGCACCAGCACCTGACCGTCACAGCCGTTTCCGGCGCCAATTCCAATCACCGGGATGTGCAGCTCCCTGGCGATGGCACTTGCCAGGGTGGCGGGGATGCATTCGAGCACCAGCAGGCTGGCGCCTGCCTCCTCCAGTGCTAGGGCGTCGCGGCGGATGCGCTCGGCGGAGTCCGGGTCGCGCCCCTGGAAACGGTAGCCCCCGAGCCGATTCACCGACTGGGGCAGGAGCCCCAGGTGGGCGCAAACCGCGACCCCCTGCTCGGCCAGCCGCCGAACCGTCGACACAACGGCGGAGCCGCCCTCCAGTTTCACCACCTGCGCCCCTCCATCCTGCATGAGGCGGGCGGCGCTGCGGAAGGCCCGCTCTGGGGTCGCGCAGGTCAGGAAGGGCAGGTCCGCCACCAGCAAGGCGCGGGAGCGCCCCCGGGCGACGCAGGCGCTGTGATAGGCCATCTGCTCCAGGGTCACCGGCACCGTGCTCGGGTGGCCCTGGAGAACCATGCCGAGGGAGTCACCGACCAGCAGCAGGTCCACTCCGGCGGCCTCCAGCAGACGGGCGAAGCTCGCGTCATAGCAGGTGAGACAGCAGATGGGCTCGCCACGAGACTTCATGGCGGCCAAGGTCGCGACGGTAACGGCGGCAGTCATGGGGCGCGGGACCGATTGCGGTTGCAGGGGGGCGCGCGGCGCCACTCAACCCCTTAGACAGGGGGGGAGGATAGTTCCGGACGGCCGGATTTGTCAGCCTCGGGTGGGCACTCCGGGATGCGTCCCATCCGCTCGTCTGGCGGGCAGGCCGCCAGAACGTCCGCGAGCCTTCCCCGTCCCGGGATCTCCAGCCATTCGGGCGCGATCTCGGCCAGGGGCACCAGCACGAAGGCTCGCCGGTGCATCTCCGGGTGGGGCAGCTCAAGGCCTGGTCCCGGCAGTCGGTGGCCCCCGTGGAGCAGCAGGTCAAGGTCGAGGGTACGGGGTCCCCACCGGGTCCCATCGCGCTGCCGCCCGTGGGCGCGCTCGATCTCCTGGAGGGCGGTGAGGAGCTCCGTGGGGGCGAGCCGGGTGGCCAGGGCCACCGCGGCATTGATGTAGTCCGGCTGGGGGACGGGGCCCACGGGGGTGGTGGCGTAGAGCGAGGAGCGGGCGACCAGCTGGCAGCCGGGCAGGGCGGCGATCTCTCCGATGGCGGCCAGCACTTGGGTCCTGGGCTCGCCGAGGTTGCTTCCCAGCCCGATGAAGGCGATGCCCTCGAGGCCGGCCCCGGCCCCGGGGTCAGGCCAGGCCATCGGCCGCCTCCGCTGGCGCGGCCCCCTCGACCATCACCGCCTTGCCCCGGCGGCGCCTGCGGCGGGAGCGCCTTTTGGTGGCCCCTCCCTCCGTCATCGCCGTCCGCTCCTGGCCGCTCGCGGCCTGGAACCGGGTCCACCAATCGGCCAGCTCTTGCTCCACCTCCCCGGATTCGGCCCGCAGCATCAGGAAATCGTAGGCGGCGCGCAGGCGCGGATGGGTGAGCAGGCGGTGGGGGCGTTTGCCTTCGCGCTGGGCCAGCCGGGGCTGGAGATACCAGATCTCCCGCATGGGCAGGGAGAAGCGCTTGGGGATCGCCACCCTTAGGTGCTGGCGGGCACAGATCTCCTCCGCCGCCTGGAAGATGGCGTCGTTCGCGGGACGGCCTGCGGTTAGAAGCTGCTCGTAGCGCCGCCGCACGGGCTCCCAGAGCAGGATGGCGAATAGGAAGAAGACGCTGACTGGCTTGTCCTCCTCCAGTCGCCGATCGGTGTTGGCGAGTCCGCGGCTCACGAAGGTGACGGGGAAGGACTGGTCCTCCCGGGCCAGGCAGGCCTCCGTGTCCGGAAATAACTGACCGAAGAGCCCGTAGTGGCGGAGCTTCTCGAAGCACTCCAGGCCGTAGCCGCCGTGGAACAGTTTGAGCAGCTCGTCGAACAGACGGGCGGCCGGGATGTCGGCCAGCAGGTGACCCAGCTCGAAAAGCGGTCGCTCCGTCTCGGGCTCCACGTTGAACCCCAGCTTGCAGGCAAATCGTATCGCCCGCAGCATGCGCACCGGATCCTCCCGGTAGCGTCTCTCGGGGTCGCCGCCGATGAGGCGCAACTGGCCGGACCGCAGGTCGGCGAGTCCCCCCGCGTAGTCGATCAGTGAGAAGCTGTTGATGTCGTAGTACAGGGCGTTGATGGTGAAGTCACGCCGCAGGGCATCCTCCTCGATGGTCCCGTAGGCGTTGTCGCGCAGGATCATCCCGTTCTCGATGTGCCGCTCTGTATCACCGTCGTCCGAGCTGGACCCGCGAAAGGTCGCGACCTCCACGATCTCGCGGCCGAAGTGGACATGGGCGAGGCGAAAGCGCCGGCCGATGAGCCGGCAGTTGCGGAACACGGCCCGCACCTGCTCTGGCGTGGCGTCGGTGGCCACGTCGAAGTCCTTGGGCTCGTGGCCGAGCAGGAGGTCGCGTACCCCGCCCCCCACCAGGTGGGCCGCGAAGCCCTCCTGGCGGAGTTTGTAGAGCACCTTCAGGGCGTACTCGCTGATGTTGGCGCGGGAGATATTGTGCTCGGCCCGGGGGATGATCAGGGGTCCACCGGACTCCTGAGCCTGGGGTGTGTGGGGTTGGGTTGCCTGCATCGGTGGTGCGGGGTCCTCGCTTGGTCCGATCGGCCATGCCAGCGGGTGGGTCCGCGGCGCCCGGCTTGGGTCTTGCGGATCGCGCTTGGGTGCACCGGGAGGCGCGGCCCTGGGTCCTTCGGGATAGACTGAAGCTCCGCTTGTGGGGCGGTGCGATCTCCGTATAATACGCGTTTCCTCGTTCCCGATCCGCTCCCTTCGTCTAGTGGCCTAGGACACCGGCCTCTCACGTCGGTAACAGGGGTTCGAAACCCCTAGGGAGCGCCAAGCCGGACAAGGGCCAGCGTGTTTGCGCTGGCCCTTTTTTATTGCGCGGCACCACGCGCATTGCGTCGCTCGGCAGCGTCCCTTGCCGCCCGCTAATCTAAACGAGCTATAGTCGCAAGGCCCCACTGCGGCTAACTGTCCGTCTGCTGGGCGGCTCCCGTTTGGGGCAGCTCTCGGGGGGCTCGGTGAGACCCGTCACCGGCGGAATGGAGGCGGTTTCAGCTCACACCGACGATTGGCCAATCGACAAACAAGCGACCAACACACCAGCCACACATTAGGAGGACCCGGTGCAACGCATCGACCTGAAGGCACCCCTTGACGGCGTCGTCCTGCCCTTGGAGCAGGTCCCGGATCCAGTCTTCGCCCAGAAGATGGTGGGGGACGGGATCTCCCTGGACCCCCTGAGCCAGGTCCTGGTGGCCCCGTGCCCGGGGACCGTGACCCAGCTCCATCGGGCCGGTCATGCGGTGACCCTCACCACCCCCCAGGGCGTGGAGCTCATGATGCACATCGGGCTCGACACGGTGAACCTGAAGGGGGAGGGCTTTACCCCCAAGGTTCGGGAGGGTCAGGAGGTCGCCCTGGGGGACCCCCTGATCGCCTTCGATGCCGACTTCCTGGCGACCCATGCCAAGAGCCTCCTGACCCAGATCGTGGTGACCAACGGTGAGCGGGTCGCCGCCTATCACCCCGCCTCGGGCCGGGTGCAGGCGGGCTCCGACACCCTCCTGACCCTGGATCTAACAGCCGCGGGTGGACCCGAGGTCGAGGCGGCGGGCCGGCTGGTGACCTCCGAGGCGGTGCTGATCCCGAACGCCACCGGGCTGCACGCCCGCCCCGCGGCGGTCCTGGCCAACCTCGCCAAGCGCTTCAAGTCCCGGGTGCTGCTCCAGCGGGGCGAGGACCAGGCCAACGCCAAGAGTGTGGTCTCCATCATGGGGATCGAGATCGGTTACGGCGACAAGGTCGTGGTGGTCGCCGAGGGGCCCGACGCGGAGGAGGCGATCGCCGCCATCCTTCCCGAGCTGGCGGCGGGACTCGGCGACGAGGGGGCCAAGCCCGCCCCGGCGCCGGCCACCACCGAGCCCGATCCGGCCAATGCCCCGGCCCCCCGGCCCCTGAGCGAGGACCCGAACCTGCTCCTCGGGGTCGCGGCCTCGCCGGGGCTCGGGGTGGGCAAGGTCTACCAGATGCGCCGGGAGGAGATTCGGGTCCCGGAGCTGGGCGACGAGGATCCCCGCAAGGAGCGGCGCAAGCTGGAGGATGCCATCGATCGGGCCAAGAACGAGCTGGAGC
>JBLMWY010000185.1:0-4248 GCA_050257475.1 Bdellovibrio bacteriovorus | reverse complement strand
CAGCGCAGGGCCGAGGTGAAGCTGCCGCGGAAGGCGGCGAGAAACGGATCCACGACTTGGCCGTCGGAGGTCGGGGGTTGACTCATGCTCGCTCTCTGGGGGGTCTAAGCGTCGCGGCCCTAGGGCCAACAAGACCCGCCTCCTCGGTGGGCCCGCCAATGGCGCCCGCGGCTGCTCGGGTGCAAGGTTACAGCGCTTGCATCCCCGTGGGACACCCCGGACACGGCGGCCACCAGGCCCGGGGCGAGGTGGCCCGCTCCGATTGGTGGGTCATTCAGGAGCCTCCGACCTCAGGGCCAACGCCGTCGGGACAGGCGACGAGGTCGAGCAGCCGCGAGGCCGGACGGGGCGGGGTTGGGCTGGGGTCGAAATGACGGCGGGGTTGACTCGAGGACGCGGTCACGCAGCTCGGCGCCGACGGGCCAGGGTCTGCGACCGCGCAGTGGGGGCCCGCTAGGGGCCGGAAGACCTCCGGGCCCATGGACGGAAGCCCCAGCAGCTCGAGCGTCACGGCATCGAGGAGCCCATCGGTCGGGCGGAGGCCATGGCGCAACTGGAAGGTGTTGAGCGCCTCCACCGTCGCCTTATCCACCTTGCCCGCGAAGGGGACCGTCTTATAGGCCACATGCTTCTTGCGTTTCTTATCGCGCCAGACGCGCTTCTCCGTCGGCTGCTTGAGAAGCCCCTGAGCGGCCAGGGCATTCTGCACCGCGGCGATATGGGGAGCGGTCGGCCGTTGGAGCCCGACCGGTAGCTTCCTGATGCGCTTGAGATCGGGGACATCCCCAGACGAGGCCTCCTGGCAGGCCTGCAATCCGGCGTAGTGTCCGAGTCGCCGGTCGTAGATCTCCAGCGCCACCCGCTCGGCGGGCATCAGCCGGTCGGTGTGGGCCGGGTCGTCAGGCGCGTCCTTGCCGACCAGGGCGCGGAACCCTTGGAGGGCCCTGCGCACCTCCGGCTGGCTGGCCACAGTCGCCTCCACGCTTGGGGGCAGCAGCCCCAGGTGCTGGAGCGCCGACAGGGACTCTGGCGGCAGGGCCTCCGTGGGTTCGTCATCTCCCTGGCTCACCAGAGCGCCGAGGCGCTGCTTGTAGAGCTCGGTCTCGTCCCGGTTGAGGGGGCCCGTGATCAGCGCCTCAGGCAGGCGCAGGCGGCGCCCATAGCGATGCTGGAAATCGGCCGTCTGGGATGCCGTCTCCGGATCGAAGGCCCGCTCCGGGAGATCGCCACCATTGAGCGTGAATCCCACCCCATACTTGGCCCGCACCAGGGCGGGCTGGCTGCCGGCCCGGACGCGGCGCGCCAGATTCTCGAGGAACTCCCCCCAGGTGTAGGGCTGGGTCTGTCCCTTGCCGTCGCGGTAGAACATCCCGGGGTTGCCCGTCACCGTGGGGGAATCGGCGGGCAGCCCCCACGGGGAGGCGGCCGGGGGCGGCGCGAATGAGAAGGGCGGCACCGCCGCGGAGCCAAGGTCGATCCTAGGCAGGGACTGCAGTCCCGCCTGCGACTCGACGGTCGTGATCCTGGCGCCGACTGCCGATGGCTCCGGCTCGCCCCTGAGCCTTAGCCTGAAGGGGGCCGACCCCGGGACGCCGGCAGCGCCGGAGGCGGGATCGGCGGCCACCGACGGCGGCGTGCGCGCGAGGGCCTGGGCCTGCCTCAGGGCCAGCCGGGGGTGTCCCGCGGCAAGTTCCGTGCTCGTCTCCATGGGGTCGGAAGGGAACTCGGCGGGCTTGACGCAAAGGGTGTCGCGCGCCTCTCCCCGCGCCAGGGCCAGCACCCTTCTGCCCTCCCCAGCCCCCAGGAAATGAAAAAGGTAATCCTCCTCGGGCGTGGTCGCCCCGGAGTCAAGGCTCAGGTAGTGCTTAGCAAATGCAAGCACCGCGAAATTGTGGCGCAGTAGCTGGAGTCCCTCGTCCTCCGGTCCCCGCTTGCCGTCCACGGTCTCCGCGATGAGGGCGCGCACCTCGGCGTCGGTAAAGGGGCCGTCCCCGAGGTCCATGGGCTCTCGGCCTAACGCCAGGTCGGTCCCACTCAGGGCCAGCAGCTTGGTCCCGTACTTCTGGATGATGCCGTGGAAGGTTGCGGGCTGGAACTGCCAGACCCCGGCGGCCGACCCGAGGTTGCCGCTCTTGAGGGTCGGGCGCACATGGTCATTCCAGGTCCGCGCGCTCTCGTGCTCCCCAGTGGCCAGCATCTGTCCCAGGCTGACCCCAGTCCGCTCGCTCACCTCCAGGAGTAGGGTCAGTTGTCGCGGCGATATATCCTGGGCCCGGTCGTAGTTGCGGGCCTGGCTGGCCGACAGGGACCGATAAGCCGCCAGGGTCAGCTCCCCGCGACCCGGGTCCCGCGCAGGCACGGCTGAATCCTGGGAAGGATCGGCGGCGGCCCCGGCCGAGAACAGGGCGAGCGCGCTAACCAGGCAGAGGCCCCTGAGGCCCGTGCTTCCCCGCATGAATGACCGCCTGTTCACCACGTTAGGGTTCCGAATGGAGGCAAGAATAGGCCAGGGCGCCCCTTGGGGCAGCACTGATTGATCTCGCGTCCCGTGCGGACCAGGGATGACCCGCCGTTTTTAGGGGCCTTAATCCTCTGGAGATGTAGCGTCGCGAGATTCGCGCGCCTCGGTACGCGAGCTGATCCGGTGCCGGGAAGGCTTGTGATCAGCCATTGCCTCTGGTCGGCTGGAATCTAGCCCCAGCACGGCGGCAGATCAACCAGCGGGAGCCGACGGTCGTCGCCGGGAGTATGCCCGGCCACCCCGCGGCCTTGCGTCCAATGCACCAAGGACACGGATAGGCCCCAAGGCGCCACAAGGGGCTTGGGGCCATCCCTCGCCCCCCACCGCCAGGCCCATTGGCCCGCCCGGCCACAAACGCGGCACCTCGCCCCGCCCCCACTCTGCTATCCTGCCGGTCCACCGGCCGGGGATGCCACCGGCCTGACGAGGGCCAGACGTGTCCGCACTCTTCGAATCCCATCTCAGCGGTCTGGAGCTGCTCACCCGAGGCAAGGTCCGCGACCTCTATCGCATTGACGGGGACCATCTGTTGATGGTGGCGAGCGACCGCCTATCGGCCTTCGACGTGGTGATGCGCCAGCCCATCCCGGGCAAGGGTGAGGTGCTGACGCGGGTCTCGCGTTTCTGGTTCGAGCGTATGGCTCACCTGATCCCGAATCACCTCTCGGGCATCCCGGTGGAGGCCGTGGTGAGGGACCCAGCCGAGCGGGCCGCGCTCGGGGACCGGGCGCTGGTGGTGCGCCGCCTCCAGCCCCTGCCGGTGGAGGCCATCGTCCGCGGCTATCTGATCGGGTCCGGCTGGAAGGACTACCAGGCCTCGGGGGCCGTCTGTGGGATCCTGCTCCCGGCGGGGCTGGTCCAGGCCGACCGCCTGCCCGAGCCCATCTTCACCCCCTCCACCAAGGCGGCGGCAGGCACCCACGATGAGAATGTAGACTTCGATCACGTCGTGACCCTCATCGGCCCCGAGCTGGCGGGGCAGGTGCGAGACTGCACCCTGGGGATCTACCGGGAGTGCGCGGCCTACGCCCTGGAGCGCGGCATTATCATCGCCGACACCAAGCTCGAGTTCGGACTGGACGAGGCGGGCCGCCTCCACCTGATCGACGAGGTCCTGACCCCGGACTCCTCCCGCTTCTGGCCAGCGGACCAGTACCGCCCCGGGGTGAGCCCGCCGAGCTTCGACAAGCAATACGTGCGGGACTATCTGGAGACCCTGGACTGGGACAAGACCCCCCCGGCCCCGGACCTGCCTCTGGAGGTCATCGAGCGCACGGCCGCCAAGTATCGCGAGGCGGAACGGCGCCTGACGGGCCGCGAGGCGTAGGTGCATGTAGGATGTTCGGCGCCTGCCCGACACCCCCTGAGGAATTCCACAGCACGTCGCCATTCACAGATTCGGCTCGCGTTCATCCGCGTGCCTTCGCGGACCGATTCCCCGGCTCAACCGAGCTGATCCAGCAGGAGCTTCGCGGAGATCAGCAGTGAGGCCAGCACCAGTACCGGGCGCACCAGGCCGGCCCCGTGCCGCAGGACCAGGTGGGATCCCAGCCAGGCCCCACCCGCCTGACCCAGGGCCATGACAGCGGCGATGGTCCAGTCGATGTGGCCGCCGGGCAGAAAGAGCAGCAGGGCGGCGAGGTTGCTCGTGAGGTTCAGCAGCTTGCTGTGGGCGGTGGCACGGCGGAGGTTGTAACCCAGCAGGGCCACATAGCCCATGGCGAAGA
>JBLMWY010000184.1:0-6658 GCA_050257475.1 Bdellovibrio bacteriovorus | reverse complement strand
ATTGCGGGAATACACACGGATCATCATCGATGAGGCAGATCGTCTTCAAACCCTGATGAACCGGATGATCGGCCCCAACCGCATGCCAAGGCGCGCTCCGATCAACATCCACAGCGTCCTGGAGCACGTCCGCGGGCTCATCCTGGCGGAGTTTCCTAAGGGTCCCAGGGTCACACGAGACTACGACCCCAGCATCCCTGAGCTGACAGCGGATCAGGATCGCCTGATCCAGGCCTTCCTCAATCTCGCTCGCAACGCGGCCGCGTCGGCCGGTAGCGCCGGCCACATCGAGCTGCGCACGCGGGTCCTGCGTCAATTCACCATCGGGTCGAAGCGGCACCGGCTGGTCCTAAGGGCCGAGGTGTTCGATGACGGTCCCGGCATTCCCGAGGATATCAAGGATCAGATCTTCTTTCCGATGGTGTCAGGTCATTCGGGGGGCACCGGGCTCGGCCTTCCCATCGCCCAGGAGCTGATCAACCAGCACGGTGGCCTAATCGAATGCGAGAGTCGGCCGCGAGAGACCCGTTTCTTCGTCTACCTCCCGTTGGAGCTTGAGCATGACTAGAGAACCCAGGGTATGGGTCATCGACGACGACCGTTCCATCCGTTGGGTGCTCGAGCGCGCGCTGCGCAAGGCGGAGATGCACGTGACCTCGTTCTCCAACGGGGTCGGCGTCATGGAGGCGCTGGAGCGTGAGCAGCCGGACGTCATCCTCACCGACATCCGCATGCCGGGGGTGGACGGACTCGAGCTCCTGAAACAGGTCAAGGCCCGTTACCCAGCTCTTCCGGTCATCATCATGACCGCCCACTCGGACCTGGACAGCGCCGTGTCCGCCTTTCATGGTGGCGCCTTCGAGTACCTCCCTAAACCTTTCGACCTGGACGAGGCTATGGCCCAGGTCACTCGCGCCTGCCGCCGCGGTCGCCCCGAGGCACCCGAAGAGCCAGGGATCGTGCAAGGGCCAGACATCATTGGCGAGGCCCCGGCGATGCAGGAGGTCTTTCGCGCCATCGGCCGCCTGGCGCGCTCAAACATCACGGTCTTGATCAATGGCGAGTCGGGCACCGGCAAGGAGCTGGTGGCCCGGGCCCTACACCGGCACAGCCCCAGGGCGGAGCGGCCCTTCATTGCCTTGAACATGGCCGCCATCCCGCGTGACCTCCTGGAGTCGGAGCTGTTCGGCCATGAGCGCGGCGCCTTCACGGGGGCCCAGGCCCGACGCGAGGGGCGCTTCGAGCAGGCCGACCGCGGGACCCTGTTCCTCGACGAGATCGGCGACATGCCGGCGGAGCTCCAAACCCGCCTCTTGCGGGTACTCTCGGACGGGGAGTTCTATCGGGTAGGCGGCGTGGCCCCGATTCGGGTGGACGTGCGGATCATCGCGGCGACCCACCAGAATCTGGAGGAGCTGGTGCGCCAGGGGCGTTTTCGGGAGGACCTATTCCACCGTCTCAACGTGATCCGCATCCATCTGCCGGCCCTGCGGGACCGCCGCGAGGACATCCCCTTGCTGATGCGCCACTTTCTCGCCCAGGCGGCGAAAGAGCTTGCCTGTGAGACCAAGGTCCTATTGCCGAGTGCTATCGAGCAGCTCAAACGCCTCGATTGGCCGGGCAATGTTCGCCAGCTCGAGAACACGGCCCGCTGGCTCACGGTGATGGCATCGGGGAAAGAGGTCCACGCGGAGGATCTTCCGTCGGAGCTCAACGGGCTGAATCAGGAGCAGGCCCGGGATGAGCCTTGGGAGTCTGTGCTCCGGCGCTGGGCGCGCCACAGCCTTCAGCAGGGGCAAGGCGCCCTGCTGGACAAGGCGCTCCCCGCCTTCGAGCAGATTCTGATCCAGACGGCCCTCGAGCACACGGGTGGACGTCGCCAGGAGGCGGCTCGCCTGCTCGGCTGGGGGCGCAACACATTGACGCGCAAGATCAAGGAGCTCCGCCTGGAGCTTGCCCAGGATCCGGAAGACCTGGTGCCCTGATCACCCGGCGCCCGGTTGAAAGTCGTGCGACCGTGCGCCATCTCGGGCCCAGTGAATGACGCGAGGATGGACCATTGGACAGCAGCCAAATCGACCTTCCGGGTTCCGAGATCGCATCGATCGAGTGGGATCAGGGCACCCTGAGGATCGACTTTAGCCGAGCCTATATTCTCAAGAGCATGACCGGATCCAAGGAGCGGACCCGCTGGTGGCAAGCGGGGGCCCTCGTGATCGAGGGGGTAGAGAGTCCTCCGGCGCTTCCTCAGGGGCCCCTGGTGTGCGCCGGGGGTGACATCGAGGAAAACGTGTACACGTATCGGGACATGATCCCGATCCCGTTGACGAGTCGCGGCTCCATCCGATGCCTGCTGCGTTTTGAGGGCCGCGAAGATCCCTTCATTGCCGAGGGTGGGGCCATCCGCCTGGAGATGAGCGAGGTGCCGAAATATATCGAGCATCTCGGCCGCTGAGGAGGACGCGGGCTTGGGCACCCCAGCGCTGGATTCCTACCTAGTCCTCGCCCCAATCCAAGGTCCCTTAAATGGCGACGCCCGCGCTCGGGCGCGGGCTTCGTAAGTGACCTCAAGGCCGAGGTCAAGCTCGCGGCGGCAGCCTCTTCAGAGCCGCGACGAGCCGACGATTTGGTGGGCGAGGTCGACCACACGGTTCGCCATGTCCATGTACTCCTGGCGATAGTCCGCGAGCAGGCCGTCCTGGGAGGCCCAGTAGTCCTTACCGCTTACGCCATGTTGATGCTCATACTCGATGAACTGCTTCTGCATGTCGAGCATCTTGTCGATCAGTTCCTGCTTCTCTCTCTTCAATGCCTCGATATCGCTCATGGACATGTTCCCCACTGAGGTTGGGTCGAATACTGTCGGCGGCTTTAGTAAATGCCGAACTCTTAATATACCACGGGGACCGCGATGGGGGTCAACCTAACTCCGACTCGGATCCCGAGATGTTATGGTCCGCTTTTCGTGGATCCCGTCGAGTCCCACGGCGGCCGCGCACATGTTCGAAGTCATTCTGTACCAGCCGGAGATTCCCCCGAACACGGGCAATATCATACGCCTGTGCGCCAACCTGGGCGCGCGCCTGCACCTCATCGAGCCCCTGGGGTTCCGCCTTGAGGACCGTCTGCTGCGCCGAGCCGGTCTCGATTATCGGGAGTGGGTGGATGTCCGGGTGCATCCAGACCTCGATGCCTGCCAGGAGATGCTGGGCGACTGCCGCCTCTTTGCCCTAAGCACCCGCGCGTGCCGCTGCTACGCCGAGCCCGCCTACAGGCCCGGCGATGGCTTCCTGTTCGGCCCCGAGACCCGGGGGCTGGCTCAGGACCTTCTTGAGAGCCTGCCCGCGAAGCGCTGCCTGCGGATCCCCATGCAGCCGGGCAACCGCAGCCTCAATCTCTCGAACGCCGTTGCCGTGGTCCTATTTGAGGCCTGGCGGCAGTGCGGCTTCGCGGGTGCTGCCGTGTCCCCGGAACGCTAATCGGATACCCTAACTTGGCATCTGATCAAGGCCATCCTTGACCCGATCGGAAGGCGCAACACATCAGTCCTACCCGAGGGCGATTCTTGCGCCTCCATTTCCGCTCCGATCAGATCAGCTCCGGTTTGGGCTCGCGGTCCAACAGGGAGGCGGTCGCTTGTAGGGGGGAGACGCCTCGGTAGAGCACCCGGTAGACCTGCTCGCTGATAGGCATCTCGATCCCCATTCCTTGCGCCAGGACATGCACGGATTGGGCGGTGACCACCCCCTCCACCTCTTGTCCGATCCCGGCCTTGGCCTCCGCGACGCTGAGGCCCCGGGCCAGGGCCAGCCCAAGCCGCCGGTTGCGGGACTGGTCATCGGTGCAGGTGAGGACCAGATCACCAACCCCCGCGAGCCCCATGAAGGTTTCGGGGCGTCCCCCCAGGGCGCCGCCGAGACGGATTAGCTCCGCCAATCCGCGGGTGATGAGCGCGGCCCGCGTGTTGGCGCCGAATCCGAGTCCGTCCGCGATCCCGGTGGCGATGGCGAGCACGTTCTTGGCGGCCCCGCACACCTCGACGCCCACCATGTCCGGGCTCGTGTAGGCGCGGAATCGCCCGCCATGGAGCAAAGCGGCAATGCGTGAGGCGAACGCGGGGTCTTCGGAGGCGACGGTCACGGCCGTAGGAAGGCCGCGCGCCACCTCGCCGGCGAAGCTCGGCCCAGAGATCACCGCGAGACTCTCGCTCGGGAAGGCGCGGCGCGCCGCGCCATGCAGGAGCCCGCCGGTGGCGGGGTCGAGCCCCTTCGTGGCCCAGGCCACCCCCAGATGGGAGGGGAGTCGCCCCGCCAGCATGGACAGAACCGCGGCGAAGGCGTGGCTTGGAACCACAACGAGGCAGGCCAGGGCCCCTTTCAGCGCCTCATCGAGCGAGGCCGTGGGCTCGAGGTCCGGAGGCAGGGCGAACCCTGGAAGGAAACGGCGGTTCTCGCGATCGCGAGTCAACTCTCCCAGGTGCTGCGGCTCATGCCCCCAGAGCGCGACCCGATGTCCGACCCGGCATAGTTGGATCGCAAGGGCGGTCCCCCAGGATCCAGCCCCGAGGACGGCGATCCGCTCCTTGACCCCCACCGAGCCAACGCTCAATGCTGGCTAGCCCCCTGTGCGGCTGCCGCTGCCTTCTGCTGATGCTGCGCGTAAAGGGCATCGAAGCTCACGTGCTGGAGCACAAGCTGGGGGAAGCTCCCCTTGGTGACGAGGTCCGAGACCACCTCGCGTGCATAGGGAAAGAGCAGATTGGGGCAGTAGGCCCCAAGCATGGGCCCGAGCTCCTGCTCGGGGAAGCCGGTGAGGGTGAAGATGCCGGCCTGGTGGACCTCGGCGATGAAGGCAGTCTTGTCGCCAACCTTGACGTTCACCGTCACCGTCAGCACCACCTCGTAGACTTGATCCCCAAGTCGGTTGATCTTGGTGTTGAGGCTGAGCTCGTTCTCGGGCTTCCACTCGATGCGAAAGATATCCGGCGCGTTGGGGGACTCAAACGACAGGTCCTTCGTGTAGATGCGCTGGACGGCGAACTGCCGCTCGTTGGTCGTCTGCTCGTTGTCGGCCATGGAAGGAATCCTAGGTTGGGAGTTCGATGGCGAGCGGGCTTCTGCCCGCCCTGGGATGTCAGCGCTTCTTGCGGGTCAGGGGCAGGTTCGCGGTCTGCCAGGACAGGATCCCCCCCTTGAGGTTATAGACCTCCTCGAACCCCTCTTTGCGCAGATGGCTACAGGCGGCCGCGGACTGGGACCCTGATCGGCAGTTCACGATGATGGGTTTGCCCTTGTACTTGGCGAGGACGGCCGACTGATTCTTGAAGCCGTTCATCGGGATGTTGACGGCATTGATGATATGCCCCTTGGCGAAGTCCGCCGCCGGGCGAACGTCGATAACCGTGGCGTCGCGGTGGTTAATCATCTCCGTGGCGCCGAGAGGATCGATGCTCCCCCGATCGCCCACCATCAAATTGTGGATCAGCAGTCCGAGGATGACCGCCAGCGCCAGGAAGAGGTACCAATGGTTACCGACGAATTCCATGAGCTGGCTGAAATGCATCGGCGTAAGGTCTCGTGAAGCGGGGGCGACAGGGTCGGGCTTGTGCTGAGATCGGGCGCCCACCCGAGTATGCTCAGGCGGGAGGGGCTGAGCCCGAGGGCGGGAGTATAAGGAGCGCCGCGGCGGTCGTCATCCCGCCGTGGCGCTCGCCTCACTCCGGGTGATGGCAGAACACCTCGCGCATCATGCCGATCAGGCGCAGGGTCCGCCCGTCGCTTACGCGATAGTAGACTCGGTTGGCATCCTTCCTGGAGGCGAGGATGCCCTTGTCGCGCAGAATGGCGAGGTGCTGAGAGATGTTGCTCTGGGAGGTGCCGACCTGATCGACGATCTCCTGAACGCTCACCTCCTGGTCCCCGAGGGTACACAGGATCTTGAGTCGCAAGGGGTGGGACATGGCCTTCAGGGACCGCGAGGCCCGTTCGATGTCGTCGTCGTCCGCAAACAGGCCCATGGCGTCGTCGCCGAGGACCTCGGGGTCATTCAGCACCGGGTTGGAACTATGACTCAGATTGGTCGCCATCGCGTTGGCCGCATCAACTAATAACAATAGAATAATAAACTTTTTTGAGCCCACTGCGAAGGGTTGCGATCGAGGTTTCCCTCGTCCTTGGCACCGCGCGGATGCCAAGCTGCGGGCAAGAATCGTGGTTAAGATGCACCCGATACCTCGCGCCCCATGCCGAGTGCCGGCGAGCGTCGCCGATGCCTGGCCCGGTCCGCGCGGCTCGTCGGGGCGTGCGATCCCACCGCTGATTTCTCAAGTGTGATGCCATGTCTTTAGCGCGAAGCCCCAGCGTTTGTCCCGACCGCGATTGCGCCATCGCAACGCGCTCGACCCAGGGGCGAGAGCGGTGGCGCCTGGGCCTGCTCGGGGCCCTGCTGGTCTTCGGCGTGGCCCTGGCGGCGGACGACCCAGAGGTCGTCATCGAGCGGCGCGAGCGAGATCTGCAGTCGCTCAAGCAGCAGGTCGAAGTCCTGAGCAAGGATCTGATCGACCGCAACGCGGAGCGTCAGACCTTGATCGCCGAGCTCGAGGAGCGCGAGCGGGACGTCGCTGCCCTGGCGCTGGCCGGCCGCGAGCTCAGCCGGCTGG
>JBLMWY010000183.1:0-4282 GCA_050257475.1 Bdellovibrio bacteriovorus | reverse complement strand
CGTAGATCACCGACATGGGCCCGCGGATGATCTCCACCCGGTCGATTGCCTCGATGGGGATGTCCAGACGGGCGATCTCGGTGGCGGTCTGGGTCTTCTGCAGGGAGGGGTGCTGGGGAATCCCGTTGACCAGAAACTGCACCCCCCCGCCCACCGCCCCGCGGGTCCCGATGAAGCGGTCCTCGGTGTTGTCCAGCAGATAGAAGCCGGGGACGTTGCGCAGCAGCTCCTCGAAGGTGATCCAGCCGTAGCGCTCGATGTCCTCGCGGTTGAGGATGGTCACGCTGGCGGGGATGTCGCGGATCTGCTCCTCGCGTTTGCCGGCGGAGCGGATCTCCACCTGGAGCAGGTCCTCGAAGGGCAGCTCCAGCAGGTCGCCAGCGGTGCGGGACCCGGCCGCCGCCGGCGCGAGACCGACGAGCAACGCGATCCAGACCCCAAGGAAAAACAGGTATCCACCGGCCCCTCGGGGACGTCGATCAGGCATCGGCTCAGAGATTGTGACTAAACCTACTGCGCGCCCCGATCGCTGCGTCGCGTGCTCGTTCGCTCCTCGCCTATCCACTTGATATGTCACGTCGCTCACGGCGCGGTTCCTTGCGCTCCCCCGCTCCGATCCGGGCTGCTCGCTACGGTTTCTTCACAACCTCTCAGCAAGCCAGCGGGTTGATGTGGCGGATGCCTCTGAATCGCTTGAATCGTTGTCGGCCGAGCAGACGCTACAGCCGTGCTCGATGGCCAGCGCGGCAATGTGGGCATCGGTCGTGAGGTTGCCACCCGTTCCATTCGCCGCCACCAGCTCCCTCAGAATGCGCCAATGGTGTGGACCCGGGCCAAGGGTCCTGGCAGTCGGTAGCGCCAGCCATTGATCGACGTAGTCGATCGCCTGCGCGATCGAGAGTGGTTGCTGGAAGATGCGCCCGCTGGTGGAGATACGGAGAAAGGCGAGCAAAACGACCCACGGCAGCCCGACAGTCTGGGCCCCCCCAAGCTGCTGCTCCAGCCACGCCCGCGACGCCGCATGGTGTGGGAGATCGGCGTTGACCGCATAGATCAGAAGATTCGCGTCCGCCAGGATCATCATCGCTGTCCGAGCTTCTCGCGCAATGCTTCGTCTTCCAGGGCATCGGCCGAGGCGCGCGCCTTGACCAAATCAACGTCTGCCCGCGGCTGACCGAGGGACCGGGGCTGAAGCCGGTAGGGCACGGGTGGCGGGTGCTCCAGCGCTGACAATCCCGCCCGCAGCGCCTCCTCGACCACCTGTTTGAACGGCTTGCCAGAGGCCTGCGCGCGCTCTTTCAGATGGGCAAGGAGCTGATCCTCGATTGCGATCGTGGTACGCATCAAGTTGCCCTTTCAGCCGTCGCTTTGATGCGCAGTCTACCCGGCAGCCGATCACGCGCGCCAGGACCGGTCGAGCCCCTGAGCCGCCGCTCCCGGTAGCGGCAGGGTGCCGGCGCTCCCGGCCTATAATGAACGGCGCGCCGCCAAGTCCCGCGACGCCACATCACTGAGCGGAGCCGCCATGTCCAGCCCTGCACCGACCCGCCTGATCACCATCGAGAATTATCTGGCCGGTGAGGCGGTCTCGCCGATCCGCCACGAGTATGTCGCCGGCGAGGTCTTCGCGATGGCGGGCGCCACCGAGGAGCACGCCACCATCGCCGGAAACCTGTTCGCCCTGTTGCGCGCCCATGTCCGCGGCGGGCCCTGCCGGGTCTACATCGCCGACATGAAGCTGCGCGTGGCGACCGCCAACGCCTTCTTCTACCCCGATGTCTTCGTGACCTGCGACACGGCGGACACCGCCGAGCCCCTGGCGAAACAACATCCCCGGCTGATCTGCGAGGTGCTCTCCGAGTCCACCGAGGCCTACGACCGGGGCGGTAAGTTCGCGGCCTACCGCGGGCTCGAGAGCCTGAGCGAATACCTGCTGATCGACTCACGGCAGCGCGCCGTGGAGGTCTTCCGCCGCCAGCCGGACGGCTGGCTGCTCGCGCCCGTGCCGCCGGACGGGCGGCTGGAGCTCGGATCCATCGGCTTCACCTGCGCGGTCGATGCCCTCTACGAGGACGTGGCGTTTCCGGTCCAAGCCGACACCCCCGCGGCATGACCGCGGACACCTGGAGGATCACCGACAGCGCGGCGAGGCAAGGCGTTTGCCAATTGAGCCCCCCGACACCGCAGCCGCCGCCGGTCAGGGAAACACCTGACATGAAACCCCGGATACCCTGGGGCCGCCTCGGGCGCTAATCTGACGCCCGGCCAAGACGCTGGTCCCGGAGACCCAATTCCCATCCCTACCCCGCCTCCTGCCGCGTCAAGGTATCGCGCGGTGACGGCTACGCGGCTGGAACGGCCGAGAGGCAGGCCGAAGGACGCGCCGTCCCTCAACGCCGTCAATACCGCCAGGATGGCCCTAGCGCACCCTGTCCACCGACCTCGGGGGCGCGGGGATAGCGAGCCCAAGCTGCCGCGACTCGACCCATTCGCCCTAACCCATTCAAACCAAGGAGGTGCAACCGTGAAGATTCCAGCAACCGCCTTGGCCGCCCTCACCTTGACCCTGACCCTTGGCTGCTCCGAGCAGCCCCAACCCGGACCTGGCCCGGCGGAAAAGGCGGGGGCAAAGGTCGACCATGCGGTGGAGGAGGCTGGCCGAAAGACCCAGGCAGCCCTCGACCAGGCGGAGCAGAAGGCCCACGCGGCCATGAAGAAGGCCGAAAATCCCACCGGCGAGACGATGGAGCAGGCAGGCCAGAAGGTCGAGCAGGCGGGCGAGGCGCTGGAGCATGCCGGCGGGCAGTTGAAGCAATAGCGGCACGGGGTAAAGCCACGGCGTCCAATTGAAGATTGCGAGGGAACCCATGAACCTGCTTCAGAACAATGTCGGCAAGACCGACAGAATCGCCCGCGTGATCCTGGGAGTGCTCCTGGTCGGCAATGTCTTCTTTGCCCTCAAGCACCCCATCGGGTGGGTCGGCGTCATCCTGATCTTGCTCGGCCAAGCGGTTCGCGAGCCATCGCCAGCAGCGCGCAAGATGCGGATGACCCGGATTGACGAGGATGGTCAACGCCTCGGGGACAGCAAGGCAACCTCAGGCCCAGCCGTGGGTACTGCCGCGGCCATTTCCATGACAGGGATCTCCTGACAGGGATCTCCTGACAGGAAACTCCGGCTACCGGAAGGCCGCGGGTTTTGTCACCCTTCGGGGACCTCGGGGAGGGAGCACGACAGGCAGGCCATAGGGCGGAAGGGGGAGGCACCGGGTGACCGGGCGAAGCCCCCCGCTCCGTTCTCCCGCCCCCGGGGAAGGGACTCCTCCCATCCGGAGGGATGTCACCCGTCCGTTCCATCACACTCTCCGGCCACAGCTTGGAGAGATCCTCAGGAGATCCAGCCCATGTCGACGAAGACCCTTTCCGTCCTAGCAGCCACCCTAATCCTGGCCCTTTCCGGCACCGCCTTCGCAGAGTCCGCCTCGAAGCTGGAAAAGGCCCATGAGAAGGCCGAGGCGGACGTCCAGAGTATGGACGCCAAGAAGTCCGAGAAGCTGGAGAAGGCCCACGAAAAGGCCGAGGCCGACATCCAGCCCATGGATGCCAAGGAGGCCCAGAAGCTGGAGAAGGCCCACGAGAAGGCCGAGGCGCACCTGGAGAAGATCGAGGCCAAGTAGGCCCGAGGCCCAGCAACCTCGGGGCCATCCTGCCCCCTTCAAGGCACGGGGGCCCGCGGTCACCGTGGTACCCCGCGCCTAAACCCAACCCGCCGCCGGCCGACCCGTTGCCAAGCCGCGGCGCGCCCGATCTCGCGGCCGCGGAGCCTCGGACCCGTGGAGGCGGCCACCGTCCCCTTCCCCAATTAAACGCCGGAGGTTTCCATGAGCAAGGTACTCATCGCCGTCATCGCACTGGTCATCGGGCTCGCCCTAGGGGGCTTCGGCGCCTTGACGCTGGGCGGCGGCATGATGGCGGGCGTGGGCGCGGCCGCCGGTCTTTCCGCCGGCATCTGCTCGACGGTCCGCGCCGCCCAGGACGAAGGCTTCATGACCGCTGAGCAGGTTGACCGCGTTCTCACTCGGGCCACGCAGGACCTGTCCGGCAGGACCGAGCTGCCAGCCGGTCAGGAGATCGTCGGCAGCGCCGCGGCGTGTGAGAAGGTGCTCGCACGGCTGCGCGAAGCAAAATGATTCCCTGCGTGTTCCGTCAGCGCCGAAGGTTCGTGACGATCCGGCGCGATGATGGGCTCAACCACGAGCTCGAGCCGACCGGTGACGCGCCG
>JBLMWY010000182.1:0-2576 GCA_050257475.1 Bdellovibrio bacteriovorus | reverse complement strand
CGTAGCCCAGGCCGCCCAGCCAGTAGTTGGCGTAGTCGCTCTCCGGGTTGGACGGATCCGGGTCAAAGGTCTTGTAGCGGGTATGGTCCAGCTTGAGGTAGGTGAGGACTTTGCCCTCCGGGAGGGTCGCCGAGGTGGCCGCCTCGACGGGCGCTCCCGGGCCCAGGAGACCCGCGGCACCTAGCCCGGCCACCCCGTGGTGCGCCGATGCCGGGTGAGCGGCGAGGACGAGCAGGCTGGCGACCAGGGTCGCGGTATGCCGGCGCATGGGGTTGGTCCTCAGGGCTTGAGATCGAGCACGAGGGTGGTGGTGTGCAACAGGGAGGGGCCGCCCTGGGGATCCGGCTCCTCCACGCTGGCGGTGATGACCTGGGTGCCGCCGTGGCGCACCCGGAGGTTGATCAGGCCATTGGCTCCCGTGACGCCTCGGGTGTCCCCATCGTAGGCCACGCTGACCCCAGCCCTGGGACGCCCGCGGTGGGTGATCAGAAGCCGCAACTTATCTCCCGGGACCAGCCCCGTCGGGTCCTTGGGGCTGTTGATCTCGAGTGCCTGGGAGAGGGGGCGCCCGAGCCCAGGGCCCCAGCCGTTCAGGCGCTTGACGGACTCCAGGGACCGCCAGGTGCGGGTCATCGACTTGCGCTCGGCCCCGTCCGCCTGGCGGGTACCGATGTGGGTATGGGACCAAGTCCCAGAGTCCGCCTCCACCAGGACGGCCGCGCAGGGGCCTGGGATACGGGCGGGATAGGTACGCAACGGCGGTACCTCTTGGACGGACCCATCCGCCGCGGCGCACAGGGCGCGGGTGACGATGGCGGGGTCGTAGGGGACCAGCTCTTCCCCCTGATGGCCCGAGTGGCGGTGACCGCGGTAGAGCAGAGAGTCGTCGCCCTCGGCGTCCAGCCAGTAATCGTGGGCCTGGACCGAACCCCAGGGCAGCAGCAGGAGCAACAAGGGCAAGGCGAAGCGCATAGGGTCTCCTGATCGATCAGGAGACCGCATTGTCACACGAATAGGATCTTTGTAATACCGTTTGCGTCAGTCGACGATCGGGTTTGGGGTCTCCGCGGTTTCCCGTCCCGGACGCACGCGGCAGGGGCTAGGCCGCGAATCCGTTGGCGGCGGCCACCTGCTGATACCAGTACGAGGATGCCTTGCGCTGCCGCTCCAGGGTCTCCCGGTCCACGTAGAGGAAGCCGTAGCGTTTCTTGAAGCCGTTGATCCAGGAGAAGTTGTCCATCAGGGACCACATGTAGTAGCCGCGCACACTGGCCCCATCGGTGATGGCCCGATGGACCACCTTGAGATGATCGCGGACGAAGTCGATGCGGGCCTGGTCGTCGATGTGGCCCGCGGCGTCGGGTGACTCGCTCAACCCAATGCCGTTCTCGGTCAAGTCGATGGGGATGCCCGGGCGGTAGTTCTGGGCGCGCATCAGCAGGTCGTAGAGACCCTCCGGGGCGATCTCCCAGTCCCAATCGGTGAAGTGACCGCGCGGGTTGCGCACGAACTGGAAGAGCCCGGCAATTGAAAAGGCGCCCTGGTCCCTGGGATCCCCGCTGGTATTGAGGGCGAAGCTGGTCTGCGGGGCCACGGCACTCGCATGGTGCGGGTAGTAGTAATTGACCCCGATGAAGTCCAAGGTGTCCTCCTGGAAGGCCAACAACTCCTCCGCGTCCCACGCCGGCAGCAGGCCATTGCGCCGATACAGGGCCAGGATGTCCGCCGGGTAACGCCCCAGGAGCGCGGGGTCGATGAACCAACGGTTGAGGATGCCGTCCGCCAGGTGGGCGGCGTCGCGGTCCGCCGGGGAGTCGGTGGCCGGATAGATCCGGCTCATGTTGAGCACGAGGCCGATCTGTCCACGCCAGCGGTGCTCGCGCTCCAGGCGGTGGTAGAGCGCGACGGCGCGGGCATGGGCCACCAGCAGGTGGTGGGCGACCGTAACGGCGGCGCGGAAGTCGCGTCGGGCGGGCGGATGCAGGCCGGTCACATAGCCGTTCAGGGTGGCCCAGGCGGGCTCATTCAGGGTTGCCCAGCGCTTCACCCTGTCCCCATAGAGCCGGAAGACGCGCTCCGCGTAGGTCAGGAAGGCGTCGATCGTTGCCTTGCTCTCCCAGCCCCCCCGGTCGCCCAGGGGGGCGGGGAGATCCCAATGGTAGAGGGTGACATGGGGCTCGATGCCGGCGGCGAGCAGGGCATCGATCAGGCGGTCGTAGAAGGCCGCCCCCGCCGGGTTGAAGCGGTCGTCCCCCGCCGGGAAGAGCCGCGGCCAGGCGATGGAGAAGCGATAGCCGGTGTGGCCCATCGCGCGCATCAGGGCGACGTCCTCGGCCCAGCGATGATAGTGATCGCAGGCCACCTCCGGGGTGGCGGCGCCGAAGACGCGCTCCGGGTGCTCGGCGCAGAAACGGTCCCACACGGAGGGCCCGCGCCCGTCCTGGCTCGTCGCACCCTCGATCTGCAGCGCCGCGGTGGCGCTGCCCCAGATGAAACCATCGGGATATTGATAGCGCACGATGAACTGCGTCCGGGTCAGTGGTAGGTCGAGGCGCCGCGTGCACGCCGCGGCGCAG
>JBLMWY010000181.1:0-9113 GCA_050257475.1 Bdellovibrio bacteriovorus | reverse complement strand
GACCTGGCCGCGTCGGCCTTGGCCATCAGCGCCTCGATGCTCCCCTTGTGACCCGCCCACTCCTCCCGCAGGGGCTCCAGCACCACCGGCTCCACCAGGCGCAGGATGGAGCCCCGATCCGTGAAGTGGGCGCCGAGCTGGGCGCGCTTGCCGGGGTCGAGACCGCGCTCGAAGAGGGTGCCGAAAAGGCTGGTCTCGATGGCGGACCAGTCCAGCGCCGCCACCCGGCGCAGCAGCCGCAGGTCATCGGGCTCCAGGGGCAGGGTGTCCGCGGAGTCGAAGAGGCCGCCGTTGAACCAGGGCACCGGGTCGATGCCCAGCAGCCCGCCCTCGGCCATGGCCCCAAAGAGCTTGCGGAGCATCTCGTCCAGCAGCGCCGGGTGCCGTTCACCGGACTCCAGGAGCCGGGTGAACATCTGGCGCTCCAGGAGGCCGATGTCCTCGGCAAAGAGACAGAACAGGAGCCGGATGCAGAAGTGCCCCACCGCCTGGGGGTCATGACCCCGGGCGCGCAGGGTCTGGGCCAGCTCGCCGAAGCGGCCCGCCGCGTCCTCCGTCAGGGCGGCGGTGGTCTTGCCGGGACGCAACCGCTCCGGCTCGGTGAAGGCCCACTTGAGGAGCCGCCGCTTGGCGGCGTCGCGCAGGTCCTCCAGGGTGAGGACCCGGACCTCCGGCACCGTGCCGGTGAAGGCGGTATGGATGACGATGGTCTCGAGGTCCGAGACGATCAGGAGCGGCGGGTACTCCAGGGCCGGGGTGTAGAGCTGGAGCTGCTTGAAGGCGGCCTGCAGGTCCTTGCCCTTGCCCTTGTACTCCCAGCCGAAGCAGCCGCGGCGCCAGACGTCCGCCCAGCCGTCGCCGCCCCCGGGCCTTGGTCGCACCCTTCTCGAAGCCGTACCAGGTGCCCTCGGGATCGGCCTCTGCGGGGGTCGGCTCGTCTAAGAGCCGGCACAGATCGATGAAGTGCTCCTGGGCCGCCGAGCGCTCCTTGAGGGTGGCGCCCCGCCACTTGACGATGAATTGGTCTGGGGTCAAGGTGTCCGTCTCCTTTGCCTCGCCTGGCGGCCGCTATGCCCGTCTCTCGGCGAATCCCAGTGTCGCGCTTGAGCCCGACTTGGACCTCGCGGTTGGCCCCGGCGCCGCCGTCGGGCTGAAGCCCGATCTACGGGGCTCGGGTCGCGGTGGGGCGGGCGGCCAAGGTGGCGGCGGAGAGCCACATCAGGGCCGGCTCGTCTGATGGGGCCAGGTCCCCGTCCTTGAGCATCAGCACCCCATCGGTGACCCGCCAGGCCGCCGCGCCCCCGTCCACCACCGGCGTCGTCACGGCTCCTGGGGTCCCCTCGCCGAGGCGAGCCACCCGTCGCTCCACCCAGCCGCGGATGCGGGCTTGATAGGCCCGCGGATAGAGCACCTTGACCGCAGCGAGTCGCCCCCCGTCAAAGAACAGGGTAAGGCCGCGGGCTGGGTACTGGTTGAAGGAGCCGATCCGGGCCCCGCAGAGGCGGTCGCCGAAGGGGTTCGACCCATCCACGCACTGGAGATCGAGCGCGGGGAAGGTCTCGCGCAGGCGCGCCTCGGTCAGCCGGTCGGTGAAGGATTCCAGGGCGGCATCGAAGGAGGGGCGCCCGAGGATCCACATCAGGGCCAGGTCGGTGCGCCGCTGGCCGTCCTCCGTCAGCATCAGCCAGTAGATGGGACCGAGCACCGCCGCCAGGGCCAGCAGGGTCTTGTAGAGTCGAGGGATCCTGAAATCGCGCGCCATGGCAGAATTCTAACCCATGGGGGTCTGCTCCAAGTGGGTCGGCTCGAAGTAGGTCTGCGTCAAGGGGGGGGTCTGCTAGACTCCCGAGCCGAGACCAGGACCCCGAATGGCCGGGCGCCGGCCCCGCGAGGATTGCAGCCCCATGCTCAGCCCAAGACCAAGCCGACTCGTCTACCTGATCCCCCTGATCCTCTGCCTCGCCCCTGTGCAGGCGGACAACAGCAGTACCCGCTCGGCCATGGCTGACGCCATGTCGCGCATGATGGAGGCCATGGGTCTGTTCGGCTCGGGAACGGACCCGGCGCGGTCCATGTACGGCGGCATGCCGAGCCCCTTTGGTATGCCGGGAACGGGTATGGGTATGCCCGGCTGGCCCGGCGGCACCATGGGCATGCCCTTCGGCGGGGGCAGCCAGATGTGGGACCAATTCTCCCGGTCGGTCCCGGGCATGTCCCAGATGCCCCAGATGCCCCAAATGCCCTGGTCCGGCTCGACACTCGAGGGGGCCTGGGAGGCGGCGGGAGGCGGTCTGCTGCTGGTGCAGGGGACCTTCTACCGGCTCTATGCCCCAAGCGGCGGCTACGTGGACGGATCCATTCAGGTCACCGCGGATCGGGTGCGGATGTTCAGCAGTCAGGCTGGTTTCGACCTGGAATTCGAGTACGCCATGGATCAGGAGGGGCGTCTTGTCATGCGGGACCAGGGCGGTCAGCTCTATCTCTATCGGCGCCTCGTGCTGAAGGGCGGATGAGTCCGATCAGCCGGCGCCCCACCCAGCCAGATAGAAGGCCATCCCCAGCAGCAAGACACCGAAGGCGCGCCTGAGGTGGCGCACCGGCAGGGCATGGGCAAGGTGGGCCCCCAGGGGGGCGCTCGGCACGCTCGCCAGCAGGATCGCGGCCACGGCCGGCCAGTAGACAAATCCGGTGCTCCCGGGGGGCAACCCCTCTCGCCCCCAGCCCACCAGGATGAACCCGAGGGCACCGGTCAAGGCGATGGGCAGCCCGCAGGCGGCGGAGCTGCCCACCGCCAGGCGCATGCCCAACCCACGCCCGTTGAGGAAGGGGACCGTCAGGGTCCCGCCGCCGATCCCCACCAAGGCGGACAGGGCACCGATCCCGCCGCCGACCGCCGCCATCCCCAGGGGCCCGGGCAGGGGCCTTGGCACATGCCGCCTCGGGGGGAGCAGCATGCGCAGGCCCACGAAGGCCAGGAAGGTCGCGAACACCCGCGTGAGCCACACCTTGGGTAGGGCGCCGGCCGCCCAGGCCCCGGCCCCGGCCCCCAAGACGATGCCGGGGGCGAGCGCCAAGACCAGGTCCCAGCGCACCGAGCCCCGCCGATGGTGGGCCAGGGCCGAGGCGGCGCCGGTCCCCACGATGGCGGCCAGCGAGCTGCCGACGGCCAGGTGGGGTATCCAATCCCCGCCGAATCCGAGGTGGCCAAACAGGAGGATCAGGGCCGGCACCACGATGACGCCTCCGCCCACGCCGAAGAGCCCGGCGAGGAGTCCGGTCAGGACCCCGGTGAGCAGAAAGCCGGCCAGGTCGAAAAGGGTCATGCCTGAATCGCAAGGAGCGAGTTACGAGGGCCGAGGGCGAGAAGTATGACCGGGTCAGCGAGGCGCGTCTGCCGGTGCCAGCCGGGCGCCGTTCGCCGATAATAGCCGGGGCTCGACCTGGCTCGCCGCCCAGGCATCGTCAACCAGGCGCACCGCGCCCCAAACTGGCAAGGAATCACATCGCCATGAAGAACAACCAGGTCTGTATCCTCGGCGGCACCGGATTTGTCGGCCACCACCTCCTGAACGCCCTGGGGGCGGCCGGCTATGAGTGCCGGGTCCCCGCCACCCGGCCCGAGCGCCATCGCGATCTGCGGCTGGTCCCAGGCTGCAGTCTGCACCCGATGACCGGCTGGGGCCCCCAGGAGCTCGCGGGTGCCCTTACCGGCTGCGGGACCCTGATAAACCTGGTGGGAATCCTGAACGAGGGGGGCGGGCGGAGCTTCGAGCACAGCCACGTGACCCTGGTCCAGAGGGCCCTGGAGGCGGCCCAGTCGGCCGGGGTCCGGCGCTACCTACACATGAGCGCGCTCCATGCGAATGCCGAGGCGGGGCCCAGTGACTACCTGCGCACCAAGGGCCGGGGCGAGGCGCTGGCCCATGAGGCCGGCGCTCGGGGTCTGGCGGTGACCAGCTTCAGGCCCTCGGTGATCTTCGGCCCGGGGGACAGCTTCTTCAACCGTTTCGCCGGCCTGCTGCGGGCCCTGCCCGGGCCCTTCCCCCTCGCCTGCCCCGGGGCTCGCTTCGCCCCCGTCTACGTGGGGGACCTGGTCACGGCGATGGTGCGCTCCCTGGAGAGGCCCGAGACCTCAGGCAGGGCTTATGCGCTGTGTGGTCCCCGCACCTTCACCCTGAAGGAGCTGGTGGAGTACACCGGGGCCTGCATCGGACGCAAGGTGCGGGTGATCGGGCTCAGCGACGGGCTCTCCAGGCTCCAGGGCCGTATCTTCCAGCACCTGCCAGGCAGACCCTTCACCCTCGACAACTATCTCTCGCTCCAGGTGGACAGCGTGTGCGCCGAGGACGGCCTCGGCGAGCTCGGCATCGAGCCCACGGATATCGAGGCGGTGGTGCCGGCTTATCTCCGGTAAGGGCCGAGGGCCCAGGGCCAAGGACGGGCCTCGGCCCTCGCTACTCGTTACTCCTCCCCCGCACCGGGGGCAGGAGCTCGCTGACACGCACCGGCTCCAGCCCCAGTCGCGCCCCATAGATGACCCGGTAGGCCAGGACCCGCTCCACATAGCCGCGGGTCTCCGCGAAGGGGATGGAGAGGATCCACAGGTCCGCCTCCATGCAGTCCTCGGGCAGCCAGCGGGCCACCCGGTGGGGACCGGCGTTGTAGGCGGCGGTGGCCAGCGCCGCGTGGCCGAAGCGGTCCCGCATCCAGGCGAGATAGGTGCTGCCCAAGGCGATGTTGAGCTCGGGGTCCAGGATCTGGGTGCGGGTCGGACCCTCACCGGGCCGGCCCAGGGTTTGGGCAACCTGGCGGGCGGTGGCGGGCATGAGCTGCATGAGCCCCAAGGCCCCGGCACTGGAGGCGACATCCGGGGCGAAGACACTCTCCTGGCGCAGCACCGCGAAGATCCAGTCCTCCCCGAGCCCGGTCTGCCAGGCCTGCTCCGACACCAGGTCCCGATAGCGCAGGGGGAAGCGCAGGCCCAGGTCGTCCCAGTAGCCGGCGCGGGCCAGGGTGAAGATGGCCTGATCGTGCCAGCCCAGCAGGTCCGCCACATAGGCGGCGGCCATCAGCCCCGCGTCGTCCAGGTCCCGGGTGAGGGTGCGCCATTCCCGGCGCAGGTCCGCCTGGCGCCCGAGCCGGCGCAGCTCTCGGATGCGCGCCAGGGCGGCGTCGCCGGACAGCCGGCGGATCTCATCCGGCCGCGCGGGCACCGGGCGATGCTCGAGCCGATAGGGGAGCCCCAGCCGATCCGCCGCCATGAACCCCCAGAGGCTGCGCCTCTGGGCCGCGTGGGCGAAGCTCGCCTGGGCCTCGGCCTCCAGGCCCAAGGCGGCCTGGGCGCGTCCCAGCCAATAGAGCCAGCGGTCGGCCTTCTCCTCCCCCGCGGGCATGCGCTCGATCCAATCCGCCACCCGCCCCCAGTCCCCCAGGCGTGCCGCGGCCCGCACCCGCTCCTCCTGGGCCCCCAGGTTGTCGGGACTCGCCGACATCCGGCCCCAGACGGCCAGGCCGCGACTCCGATCGGACTCGCTGCCGGAGCGGATCAGGGCACGGGCGACGGCCTGATGGGCCGAGTCCGAGGCGGCCTGATCAGGGGCGAGCACCCCCTCCCCCGCCGCCAGCGCGTCCGCCGCCTGGGCAGCATTGGAGCGGGCGAGCCGGGCGATGCCCTGGCCCAGGATCGCCGGGCGCAGGGGATGATCGCCGGCCAGGGTCTCGGGCTCCAGGACCCGCTCTGGCCTGGCATAGGCGGCCAGCCAGCGCTCCAGCCAAGGCCGCTCCGGCTCTGGGAGGCGTGCGCCGAGGTAGCGGGCGAGGCCCGACTCCCCCGCCTCCATGGCCAGTCGGATACGCGACCAGACCAGGGCCGGCGTCAACCCGCCCGCCTGCTCCCAGGCGGCGAACAGTGGGTCGCAGGCGGCGGGCTGGGAGCGGGGCACCAGCCACAGGGGCTCGATCTCGGCGGGATCCAGGGCCTGGGCAGGCCGACCGGTCTCGAGCAGGGCCCTCAGGTACAGGCAGCGGCGTTCCGCCGACTCGTCGGCGCGGTAGACGCGGGCATAATCCGCCCAGCGCCCCTCGGAGGCCAGGCGCTCCAGATAGGGCGACCGCAGGCGCTCCGCCTGGGGCGTTTCCGGAAAGTCCTCCAGAAAGGACTCGATGGCCTGATCCGATGCGCCATCGAGGTCCGCGGCAAGGTCCGCGTAGCGCAGATAGGGGTAGAGGGGGTAGTCGGCGAGCCCGGACAGCAGGGACTCGAAGGTCGCTCGGTCGCCGGCTCTCAACGCGTCCTCGGCGGCCAGGAAGCGAGTGGCCGCCTCATCACCAGCCCCAGCCTCCGGCAGGGCGTGGGCAAGGGGCAGCGCCGCCCCCAGTAGGCACAGGGCGGCCTTGATACCCGTGAAGAGGCGTGGGAGGCGTCGGCGGCAGGTGGAATACATCGGGTCCCGGGTCCGGCGTCATGCCCGGGTGGTCTCGCTTTGGCCGCCCGGCGACCGCATCTTAGAGAGCCAAGGCTCCCGCCAACAAGCGGGACCACCAACCGCGCTCAACCGAAGGACCCCCGATGCACCCCGACCTGAAGCCAGTCATAGCGCTGCTGCGCGAGATCGCCGCCGAAGAGATCCTGCCCCGATTCCGGCATGTCCACTCGGACCGCAAGGCCGACGGCAGCCTGGTGACGGAGGCCGACCTGGCGGTCCAGCGCCGGATCACCGAGGGTCTGGCCCGGGCCTTCCCTGGGGTGCCCCTGCTGGGCGAGGAGATGGCGGCTGTAGAGCAGGAACGGCTGCTGGACAGCGGCGGAGGCGCGGTCTGGGTGCTGGATCCCCTGGACGGCACCAGCAATTATGCCTGCGGGTTCGAGGGCTTCGCCATCTCGCTGGCCCTGATCGAGGGCGGGGTGCCGGTGCTCGGGGCCATCCTCGACCCGGTGCGGGACCAGTGCTTCCACGCCGCCCGGGGCGGAGGGGCCTACCTGGACGGCGAGCCCATCCGACCCTTCGCGCCCGGCCCCGGCCTCGGCGACTGCCTGGCGATGATGGACCTGAAGCGGCTGCCGGCCGAGCGGGTGCCCGCCCTGCTGCGCCCGGGCGGCTTCCGCTCCCAGCGCAATCTGGGGGCGGTGGCCCTGGAGTGGTGCTGGCTCGCCGCCGGGCGCTTTCAGCTCTATCTCCACGGGGGCCAGAAGCTCTGGGATTACGCGGCGGGCCGGTTGATCGCCGGCGAGGCGGGGGTGCCCTCGCGCCTGTATCGGCGCTATGGCACCGAGCCCGCGGAGGGACTCGACCTGGGGCCCCGGCTCGCCGTCGCCGCCGCCAACGCGGACTTGCTCGAGCGCTGGCTGGAGTTCATCCAGCTCCCATTGACACCCCAGGCGGGCGCTTGAATCCCTTGCCCTGACCCTCAGCTTGGTCAGCCAAAGGGCGGCCCGCCCGCCGCGGCCACCCAGACCACATATCCCGACGAGGATCCCAGCGATGAGTGAAGACAACAGCGGCCTGGACATGGATCTCGCGAGCGGCATCGCCGCCTTCGAGTCCCGGCAGTTCGCCCAGGCCGCCCACCTGCTCGGCCCCCTGGCCGAGGCCGGCAACCCGGAGGCCCGGTACCGGATCGCGATCATGGCCCAGAATGGGCTCGGCATGCACGCCAACCCCCTGCTTGCCTACAGCTACATGAAGTCGGCCGCCGAGGACGGCATCGGGCTCGCCCAGCACGGGCTCGGCTTCATGTACCTGGAGGGCGAGTGCACCGACAAGAACCCCGAGAAGGCAGTCCAGTGGTTCCGCAAGGCCGCGGAGCAGGGCCTGGCGGGCTCCCAGACCACGCTCGCCATGCTCTACGAGGAGGGCCGCGGGGTCCCCCAGGACCAAGAGGAGGCCAACCGCTGGTACCGCCTGGCAGGCTTCGAGGGGCGATAGGGTCAAGCCGAGGGACCCTCGCCGGGCTGTCACCGGTGCCCGCTTCGCCCTATACTGCGCGGCGTCCGCCGGAGTGGCGAAATTGGTAGACGCATCAGACTCAAAATCTGACGGTAGCAATACCGTGCCGGTTCGACTCCGGCCTCCGGTACCAGATAGAAACCAAGGGCTTAGGTCTAGACCTAGGCCCTTTTGCTGTGTGGTTGAAGCGCGCCCGGTGCCCTGGCGGCGCAGCACTGTCTGACAGAAGGCCTGGGCGTGCGCCGCCCGTGCTGCCAGAATCCCCCCGAGCGCCGCCGTCTCCCACAACATCCGGCCCCCGGCCCTGGACACTTCCGACGGCGCCACCGGTGACCCAGCGAGGGGGCTGCCGGTACCAGCTCGGACGCCACCACCCTCGCCGACCTCCAAGCCAAGGGCTTTACCTGGGTCCAGCCCTGACCCGCTCGCGGTATCGACAACACCACCAGAGGACACAACAATGTTTCGACACAGACCGGAAAGTCCAGCGGATCACCTTGTCCGCTCGATCCTGATCGCCGGGGCCCTGGCCCTCGTACCCCTGTCCGCCGCCCTGGCCCAAAGGGGAACGAATGAGGGCGACCTCAAGCTCACCCTGATCCACATCGGCGACATCCACGGCCACATGGTTCCTCGGCCAAACCTGCGCAGCGACGGGCGGGGCCACAAGCCCGAGGGCGGCTTGGCACGGATGTACACCAAGATCCAGCAAATCCGGAACTTTGCAGAGAGCCGGAACGAGGGCGGCAAGAAGCGCACCCTGCTGCTCAACACCGGCGACACCGTCCAGGGCTCGGCCGAGGCCCTCTACACCAGCGGGCAGGCCCTGGTCGACGTGCTCAACGCGTTCGGCATCGACGGCTTCGCGCCGGGGAACTGGGAGTTCGTCTACGGGACCGACCGCTTCCTGGAGCTCTTCGCGGGCGACACGCCAGTTACGCCCTGGGGGACAATTGCGGCCAACGTGCGCCGGGCCGAGGAGGGCAAGACCTGTCCGGAGAGCGCCTACGTCCTGCCACCCTACCTGATCAAGGAGATCGAGGGCGTGAAGATCGGCCTTCTCGGCTTCACCACCGACCGCGGCCCCCAGGTCGTGGGCACGACGGTGACCGCCGGTCTGTGCTTCCTGAGCTCCGCGCCCGGCTCCTCGGGGACGCCGGACGTGTC
>JBLMWY010000180.1:0-16200 GCA_050257475.1 Bdellovibrio bacteriovorus | reverse complement strand
CGTCCTCGTCGAGCTTGGCGAGGTTGCGTCTGACCGAATCCTCGCTGACCACCGTGCTCATCCCCAGCAACGGCGGATTGATCGCGTCATTGCGAACCCCATTGATATGGGCATAGCGCTGGTGTCCGGCGAGGATCGACAGCACCGTTGTCCCCAGCACATCGCGCTTGCTCGGGGCATTGGGGCTACGCAGATGCAGGGGGCAGTCCGACACCCACGGATCGAACAGTCCGCTGACCTGCAGAAACTCGGTGAAAAACGGCAGCTGCCCCAGCGGGGTCACCGCCGCCTGCGCATCCCACTCAACGTGAACGCGTCCGGCGAAGGTGTCCACGGCAACGGGACCGAGCACCGGCCCCAACGCTCCGCCTTCGCTCTCACCCACAGGGTGAACCGTCTGATTGGTCATAGGCGCCTCCATGCCCCGGTATTTCAGCCAGTTACGAGGCTGCGGGCAAGGTTAAACTGCCGCTTTTAGGTTGAATGGTAAACGAGGGACAGCGGGCGGGCTCACAATCCCCGGGGGAACGACCAGCAAGGGGCAGACCGCCCGAGCAATTCGGTGCCCCAACGAAAGGACGACTGGATCGGGGCGCTGGGCCTGTCAAGTGGCCGAAGGCCCAGACGTCCCCATCCGGGAGCGGGCTCGAAGCGCCCGACCGATCGCGGCCCGCGCGAATCAGACCCTTGCAGTCGACCCCGAATGGTGCCCGGGGCGGGACTCGAACCCGCATGACCAAGGGTCGAGGGATTTTAAGTCCCTTGCGTCTACCGATTTCGCCACCCGGGCGAGGTGCGGCTTTTGGTGTCGGGAACCGACTGGTGGGCAGGATCTGCGCCCTCGATGACGATTCGGGCGCGGCTGGAGGGGTTCTGGAGGCTGAGCCCGGAATCGAACCGAGGTACACGGCTTTGCAGGCCGCTGCATAACCACTCTGCCACTCAGCCCAGGCGCGAGAGTATATCGGCGCGGCCTGGCTTTGTCACCCGATGGCCACCACTCGCTCCCTAGGGAGGCGCTGATTTATTGGGCTTCCCGTGCAGGCCAAGGACGGCCCGCCATTTTCGGGGCCTTAAGCCCTTGTAAATGGGACCTCCCGAGACTCCCGCGTCTCGGGAGGCGAGCTGACCAAGTGCCCGGAGGGCATTTGGTCAGCATCTCCCATAGGGTAGAACCCACTTGGCGCATGGACCCACGAAGTCAAGGAGGCCGACAAGGCGAGAGCAGCCACAATGGCCAGAACGGCATACCGGAGGCCACAGGCAACGGCAACACTCGGACTTAAGCCGCAGGCATCCGGGCCACCGACCCGCCGAGGACGCTAATCGCCTTCCTCAATGCACGGCGTCATCCGAAGGCAGCGACTCAGCGCGTCGATGAGCCAGGACTCCGCCGCCTCCCGGGTCGTCCCCGGAATCAGGTCACTGAGTTGGGTGACCTGAAGTCCGGGGTATCCGCACGGATTGATGCGCTGAAAGGGCTCCAGGTCCATGGCGACATTGAGAGCCAATCCGTGATAGCAGCAGCCGCCCCGGACCCGGAGTCCAAGCGAGGCGATCTTTGCCCCCCGCACATAGACACCAGGCGCCTCGGGACGCGCCTCGGCCTCTAGCTCATGCCGCGCCAAGAGGTCGATGACGGATTGCTCCAGCAAGCCGACCAGCCGCTTGACCCCAAGCCCACAGCGACGCAGATCAAGCAAAAGGTAGGCGATGAGCTGCCCGGGCCCATGGTAAGTGACCTGCCCACCCCGATCCGACTGGACCACCGGGATGGCCCCGATATTCAAGAGGTGCTCCGCCCGGCCCGCCTGACCGAGCGTGTAGACCGACGGGTGCTCGAGCAGCCAGAGCTCATCCAGGGTGCGGGCCTCGCGGTTAGACGTGAAGTCCCGCATCCGCACCCACGTCTGGTGGTAATCCTGGAGTCCAGGGAGACGGCGGACGATCAGCCTCGGCGGCTCGCTCACGGGCCTGAAGACGGGCTCATGGCACCCTCACAGGGCCCAGACCACCGATTCATGAGCGGTCAGCTCCTGATAGATGGCATCGAGCTGGGCGCGGCTCTGGGCCTCGATAGTCGCTGTGACGGCGAGCCATTTTCCGCCGCTGCTCGCCCGCACGGCGAGGGTGGCGGCATCGAATCCGGGCGCATGGCGCCGCACGATCTCGACCACGACCGCCGTGATGTCTCCATCCGCCCGTCCCATGGCCTTGATGGGAAAGCGGCAGGGAAACTCGAGCAACCCCTCCGCGGGAATCACCGCGACACCATCCCCGGGGGCTCAGACGACACCGGAGCGCACGCGGTCCTTATAGTCCTGATAAAGGCCGTCCATACGCCTCCACAGAGGCCCTGGGACGCCTTGCCCCACCGGCTGCCCGTCCAGTCTGGTCACCGGCAGGACCTCGCGGGTGGAGCTGGAGAGCCAGATCTCGTCGGCGCTTCGTAGGGCCTCGGCAGGCACCGGACCTTCCACATAGCGCATCCCCGCCCCGGCGGCCAGGGACAGGACCAGCTCCCGGGTGATTCCCGACAGGATCAGGTGCCCCTTGGCTGGGGTGGCGATGGTGTCTCCCGCGATCACGAAGACATTGGTGGAGGACCCCTCGGTGACGACCCCGTCGCGCACCATGATGGTCTCCAGGGCGTCCTCGGCGTGCGCCTCCCTCCGCATGAGCACCGCGGCCAGTAGCGAGGTGGCCTTGATCTCGCACCGGCTCCAGCGCGGATCCGGTCGGGTGATGCAGGTGACCCCCTGGGACGCGATTTGGTGGCCGCGGGGTTTGATCGAGCGCGCCATGGCAAAGACCGTAGGCGCGACGCCCTCGGGGCACAGATGGTCGCGCTCCGGGGGGGAACCGCGGGTAATCTGCAGATAGACGTATTGGTCGGCCGCCGGCGGCGGACCAACCAAGCGCAGCAAGAGCTGGTGCCATTGCTCCCGCGACAGGGGGTTTAGCAGCCCGATCGCGGCCAGGCTGGCCTCAAGACGGTCGAGGTGGGGGTCAAGCCCGAGGAAATGCCCGCCGTAGCTGGGTATAACCTCATAGACCCCATCGCCGAACAGGAATCCCCGATCCAGAACCGAGACGGTGGCCTGCTCCAGGGCCACGAAGTCACCATTAAGATAGACCTCGCTCATGGATGGGCCCAGTTGCTCAGAACCATTGCAGCACGGTGTCTCGGGCGCGCTGCCACAGGCTTCCCTCGCCGACGTCCTGGAGGGCGACCAAGGGTACCCGCAGGAGCTCTTGGTCCTTTAGATCGACGACGATGTCGCCGATACGGGCACCCTTGGCGATGGGGGCCTGGAGGTCGGCGGCCTTCTCCAGGCGGGCGCTCAACTGTTCGTAGCGGCCCCGAGGGATGGTGGCCACCACGTCCCGGGCCGGTCCGACCGGAAGCTCTTGCACATCGCCCTTCCAAATCCGCAGATTCTCCACCGCCTTGTCCGCGGGATAGAGCCGATGGCTCTCGTAGAACCGGAAGCCATAATTAAGCAGCTCCAGGCTCGCCTGGGCGCGCGCCTCGGGGCCCGATGCCCCGAGGACGACGGAGATGAGGCGCATCCCTTCGCGCTTGGCGGAGGCCACCAGACAATAGCCGGCGTTCTGGGTGAATCCGGTCTTGACCCCGTCCACCGTCGAGTCGCGCCACAGCAGCCGATTGCGATTCTGCTGCTTTATCCCGTTGTACTCGAACTCCTTGGTCCCGTCCCAGACGTAATATTGGGGGAACTCCCGGATCAAGGCCGCCGTGACCAAAGCCATGTCCCGGGCGGTGGTGTAATGCTCCGGGTCGGGCAGTCCGGTGGCGTTGGTGAAGTGGGAGTTGGCCATCCCCAGCCGCTTGGCATGGGCATTCATGAGCTCCGCGAAGGTCTGCTCACTTCCCGCCACGTGCTCCGCGAGGGCGACGCTGGCGTCGTTGCCGGACTGGATGATCATCCCCTTCAGGAGATCTTCCATGCCGACCTGCTTGCCCACCTCGACAAACATCTTCGAGCCCCCGGTCCGCCAGGCGTTCTCGCTGATCAGCACCTGATCGCTCAGGTTCACCCGGCCCTCGGCAAGCGCCCGGTAGACCACATAGGCGGACATGATCTTGGTGAGGCTGGCGGGCTCCAGACGCTCGTCCGCATTGGCGGCGGCCAGCTCCTTCCCGGTACTGAAATCGACGAGCAGGTAGCCCTTGGCGGCGATCTGGGGGGCGGACGGCACCTCCGGGGACTCGTCCGCAGGAAGCGCAAAGGCGCAGGTCAACAACACGCAGGCGAGCAGGCCGAGAGACAGTAGCTTCATAGAGACGAACCAGGATACAAAGGCGAGACAGGTTACCCGCGGCGGGCCACATTGGCCCGCCATTCTACCAGGACGGCCCTCAATCCTGGATCAGTTCCAGACCCGGCGGGGCTGATCCACACCCAGGGTCACGAGCTTGGCCGAGACCGCCCTGGCCTGGCCCTCGGAGCCCAGGGGACCGATGCGCACCTTATACAAGGCGGCCTCGCCGGTGGCGCTGCGCTGCACCCGGACCTGCTCGGACAGGTTCGCCACCAGGCGCTTGCGCAAGCGCTCCGCGTTGCTGGGATCCCCGAAGGCCCCCACCTGCAGATAGAGGTCTGGCCCCGCGGCTGCGGCGGCCAAGCCAGGCGCCGGTCCCGCAACCGAGGTGGCCGGCTCAGGGACCGATGTCGCCGGCGGCGCGACGGGCGTGGCGGCCACCGCCGTCAGGGCGGCCTCCAGACCGCGCTCCTTCACCCCATCCGCCGAGGGGGCCGGCGCATCGGTGGCGACCGCCGCCGTGACCGGCGACGGCACGGCCCTTGGTCCAGGCTCGGTTGGCACGATCGACGGAGGCGCTGCCTTGGGCTGCTTGAGCGCCCCCGCGGCGGCGGTCTGCGCCGCCACCTTGGGCCCCGGATCGCTGGCGGGGTTAGCGGGATCGATGGCACGCACCTCGACCATGGCCGTCCCCTTGTTAATCACACCGAGCTTCTTGGCGGCCGAGTAGGAGAGGTCGATTACCCGAGGTCCGTGGAAGGGGCCCCGATCATTGACCTTGACCACGGCGCTGCGCCCATTCTCCATGTTCGTCACCCGCACGTAGGAGGGTAGGGGCAGGGTCTTATGGGCCGCAGTCATGGCGTACATGTTGTAGCGTTCGCCGGAGCTGGTCTTGCGGCCGTGAAATTGCCTTCCATACCAGGACGCCAGTCCACGCTCGACGTGACCCGCGCTGGTCGGCTTGGTGAAGTAGCGCTTGCCACGAACCTGGTAGGACGCCGGATTACCGGATCTGGAGAGGGGCTCCACCCGCGGCACCGCGTCTGGAATATCGGACCATCCCGACTCTCCGGAATCGGCAACCTTTGGGCGCGCATCGCCACTGCTGGCGCAACCGGCCAGCACACCCAGCGACAAGAGGCAAACGGCCAACCCCCAACCCCACCGAAGGCCACCGCCATACAGGCCTGCGCAACGCGCCCATGCCCCACCGTCAATGCGCTCAGCTAACCCCTCGTTCATCTGACGATCCCCCCCGGGTTGTCTTGATGGATCCGACCCGCTCACCCAGCCAAGGGGCATAGGCCCCATGCGGCGCCCCCCAACGGCAGAATAACGTTTGAGCGGCTTTACGCGCCGCCCCGATAGCGCTCCTTGACCGCCTGACTCAACTGATAGGCCGCCATGGCGTACAGGTTGCTGTGGTTGTAGCGGGTGATCACGTAAAAATTCTGAAACGCGATCCAATACTCGTCACCTGGGGCCTCGAATCGCACCAGCGTCGTCGGCACTTCACCCTCGACCGGCTCTGAACACTCCACCCCGGCGGAGCGCAAGCGATCGACCGAGATGCTCGGTGCAACTGGCCGCTTATCCGCCACCTCGAGGTCCTGCGGTAAGGTGCCGGATACACTGGCCCGAACCGCCACCGGCTCACCGGGCTGCCAGCCGTGACGGCTCAGATAATGGGCCACGCTGCCGATCACGTCCGCGTCGCTTCCCCAAAGATCGCGTTTTCCATCCCCGTCGAAATCCACCGCATAGGTCCGGTAGCTGGATGGAATGAACTGCGGCTTACCCAAGGCCCCCGCGTAAGAGCCGACGACGGCCGCGGCGTCCACCTGCCCCTCACGGTTGAGCAGCAGCAACTGCTCGAGCTCGCCCCGAAAGAAATCGGCGCGCTTCGGGTAGGAGAACCCGAGGGTGGTCAGGGCATCGAGGGCGCGATGGTCCCCCAAACGGGCGCCGTAGCTGGTTTCCACCCCGACAATGGCGACGATGATCTCGGGGGGCACGCCATAGATCGCCTCGGCCCGCTCTAAGACCGTCGCGTTATCGCGCCAGAAGGCGACCCCACCGCTGATGCGCTCGGGGGTCAGGAAGAGCCGGCGGTACTGGTGCCAGGGCTTCGCCTCGTAGGGCCGCTCCATGGCGTCGATGATCGACTGGCGATAGGTCGCGCGCGCCAGGAGCGCACGCACGTCCTGCGGATCGAAGCCGTGCTTGTCAACCATGTCGCCGGCGAATCTCGCGAGCCCGGACTCATAGCTCGCGGGCTGAGCGTAGGATTGGCCTTCGGACAGCGGCGGCACGGCCATCAGGGCCAGAGTAAATAGGGACATTGGAATTCGCGACCGACAGAGGTCGCCAAGGGGTCCCGGTGGCTGACGTCGAGGCATGTGGTGCGCGCGCTGCTAACGTTTCGTACTCAGTTTATCCCTAAACCGATTAAAACTGAAGTGTTTTCCGGTGCGTCTGCACCGCCATGAGCATGCCGAACCCCGCCATCAGCGTCACCATGGAGGTGCCACCGTAGCTCACGAGGGGCAAAGGGACACCGACCACCGGAAGCATCCCGGTCACCATTCCCGTGTTGACGAAAACATAAACGAAGAACACCAGGGACAGCCCACCGGCCAGCACCCGACCATAGGAGTCCGACGCATTCGCCGCAATCGTCAGCCCGCGGTAGATGATGAAAAGGTAAAGAACCAGCAGGGCGAGTATCCCGGCCAGCCCGAGCTCCTCGCCAATCACCGCGAAGATGAAGTCGGTATGGCGCTCCGGCAGAAACTCTAGATGGGACTGGGTACCATTGAGCCAGCCTTTGCCAAACACCCCTCCGGAGCCAATGGCGATCTTAGACTGGATGATGTGATAGCCTGCACCCAGGGGGTCAGACTCCGGATCAAGGAACGTCAGCACTCGTTGGCGCTGATAGTCCCGCATGTTGTACCAGAGCAAGGGCGCCATGGTCGCCCCCAGGGCGGCGATCCCCAGAATGAGACGCCAGGCGAGTCCGCCGATGAATAGGGCTGCCGCGCCAGCGGCGGCGACCAGGATAGCGGTCCCTAGGTCCGGTTGCTTCGCGATCAGGACCGCCGGTACCAGGGTCAGCACGGCCGCCCCCAGCACCCTCGCCAGGCTCGGAGGCAAGGGGCGAGCGGCCAGGAGCCAAGCGACCATCATGGGCACGGCGAGCTTGAGTAGCTCCGAGGGCTGGAAACGCATGAAGCCCAGGTCCAGCCACCGTTGGGCGCCCTTGCCGATGTCGCCCACCGCGAGCACCGCAATCAGCATCAACACCCCGACCCCGTAGATGGCTGGGGACCAGCTCCTCAGCCGCGCGGGGGGGATCTGCGCGAGCGCCAGCATCAGACCGAGGGCGAGCCCAAGACGCACGAGCTGCCGCCTGACGCTTTCCATGTCCTGGTTGGTGGCGCTGTAAAGCACCACCAGGCCGAAGGCGCACAGCACCAGGACCCCGAGCAGAAGTGGAAGGTCGATATGGAGCCGCCGCGGCAGGCTGGAGGCGGCGGTATCGTCCGCCGTTCCCACACCCGAGAGCGCCGATCTAGTCGCCATGGACCCCATCGTCCCGCGCCAGCAATGCGGACCTCACCAGGTGCGCGTCCATCACCTCGCGGGCGACCGGGGCGGCGACCGCCCCACCGTGGCCGCCGTTCTCCACGATCACCGCGACCGCGATGCGGGGATCCTCGACCGGCGCAAAGGCGATGAACAAGGCGTGATCGTGCATCCGCTTATCCAGACGCGCGGCGTTATAGGTCTCCTTCTGCCCGACCGTAAACACCTGGGCGGTGCCGGTCTTGCCGGCGATCCGATAGTCGCTGGTCTGAATCCGCTTGGCGGTCCCCCGAGAGCCCTCCACCACCTCAGTCATGGCGCGGATGACCTGGTCCCAATGATCCGGGTCCCCGACCTCCACGGGATGGGTCTGGACGGGCAGCTCCTCCTCCTGCGCCGAGCCCGGCACCCGCGACGCGCGGGCCACCCGCGGCTGCATGAAGTGGCCCCGGTTGGCCAGGGTCGCGGTAGCCACCGCGAGCTGCAGGGGTGTCGCCAGGAAGGCGCCCTGCCCGATCCCGACGATCAGGGTCTCCCCCGGGTACCACGGCTGCTTGCGTGCGCGCTCCTTCCACTCCCGCGACGGCACCAGCCCGCCGAGCTCCCCGGCCACGTCAATCCCGGTTCGGGCCCCGAAACCGAACTCACCCAGGAAGCCCTGGAGTCGCTCGATTCCAAGGTTATGCGCCAGGTCATAAAAATAGACGTCGCAGGACTGCACCACCGCCTGCTGCAGGGCAACGCTCCCATGCCCGCCCCGGCGCCAGCACCGATAGCGGTGGGACTGGCCGGGAAGCTGGAAGAAACCCGGACAGTACTTGGCCTTGCCCGCATCCACCACCCCCGAGGCCAGGCCCGCGAGACCCACGAAGGGCTTGACCGTGGAGCCGGGCGGATACTGCCCCCGCACCGCCCGGTCGAACAGGGGCTTATCGGGCGAGTACAAGAGGTCATGGTAGTCTTGCTGGGCGATCCCCTCGACGAAGAGGTTGGGATCGAAGCTCGGCTTGCTCACCAGCGCCAAAACGCCGCCGTTACGGGGGTCGATCGCCACCACGGCCCCGCGATTGTCCCCCAGCGCCGCGGTCGCGGCCTCCTGCAGACCGATGTCGAGGAACAGGTGCAGATCGCGCCCGGGCACCGGCGCCTTGCCCTCGAGGGTGCGCAACACCCGCCCCCGGGCATTCACCTCCACCTGCTTATAACCCACGTGCCCATGGAGCAGCCCTTCATGGGCCTTCTCCAACCCCCCCTTGCCGATGAAATGGGTGCCAGCGTAGTCGCTGTTGTCGATGCGCGACATCTCCTCGGTGTTGATGCGACCCACGTAACCGAGCACGTGGGCGGTCAGCTCGCCCCGCGGATAGGAGCGGATAAGCTCCGCAGTGACGTCCACCCCAGGGAAGCGGTGACTGTCGATCGAGAAGCGCGCCACCTCCTCCGGGGTCAGATTCAGACGCAAGGGCACCCCTTGATAGCGCACCCGCTGGCGCGCAAGGCGCTCGAACCGGGCACGGTCCTTTGCGTCCACCGGAATGATCGCGGACAAGGCGGCGATGGTGCCCTCCAGGTCCTCCACCTTCTCCAGGGTGATCTCGAGGGAGAACGAGGGGTGATTGTCGGCGAGCAGCGCCCCTTGCGCGTCATAGATCAAGCCCCGCGTCGGCGGGACCGCCTGGATCTTGACCCGGTTGTCCTGGGACAGGACCGAGAAGTGCTCATGTTGGGCGACCTGCAAGCGCGCCAACCGTACCACCACCAGGGACAGGGCCAGCAGGACCAAGACCCCCGCCACGACGGCGCGCACCACCACCAGGTGACGCTCCCGCCGACGATCCTCGAGGCTGGAGTCGAGCAGCATGGGTCACAGCGCCCCGGCGCGCCGGGCCAGGTCGCGCAGCACGACCTGGAGCCAGGGCCACAACAGCAGTCCCACGAAGGGAGAGACCCAGTAGCCGAGGCTGGGCATAGGCTGGCCAGTGGCGCCGAGGACCCAAAGGGCCAGCAGGCGCTCGACGATCAGCAGGATCCAAACGAACAGGGTCTGCTGCCAGAGATGGAAGATGCGCACCCGGGCGTGCAGCTCCAGGGCCAGGTAGACCACGATTGAGAGTCCGAGGGCATGGTGGCCAAGCAGGGTGCCGGTCGCCACATCCAGCGCGAGTCCGGCTCCGAAGGCCCAGAACACGCCCACCCGGTCGGGTAGGGCTAGGGCCCAGAAGATCAGCGTCAGCGCCACCCACTGGGGCCTCAGGTCCTCGCCCGCGTCCGGCAGGGGTAGGATGCTGAGAAGCACGGCAACCATCAGGGTCAGGAAGACCATCCAGTTGCCGCGGACCAGGGCCTCGCTCACGGTGCCCCCGCGGCGGAACCGGTGGTGCCGGTCGCGGCCCCGCTCAGCGTCTCATCCTGGGTTTCGGGGCTCAGGGTCCAGACGAGCAGGACCTCACGGCTGCGATCCAGGCGAGCCGTCGGCTCCGCCATGACCACGGTAAAAGGGTCATCGGGATCGTGCCGAACCGTCGTCACCCGGGCCACCGGGTAGCCCCGCGGGAAGCGCCCCCCCATCCCCGAGGTGACAAGAAGGTCGCCGACGCGCACGTCAGCGTTCTTCGGGATATGCAGCAGCTCCAGCTCTTGGCCCACCCCGGTCCCGCGGGCGATGGTGCGCAGCCCGTTACGATTCACCTCCACCGGCAGGGCGTGCTCGGAGTCGGTGATCAAGAGCACGGTAGACGACAACGGATTGGTCCGCACCACCTGCCCCATCACCGCGTTGGCGTCTAGCACCGGCTGGCCTACGAAGACCCCGGAGCGGGTCCCCTTGTTCACCAGGACCTGGTGGCGCCCCGGGTCCAGATCCACCGCGAGGATCTCCGCGATCAAGACTCGCTCCCCGATCCGGAAGGAGGAGCCGAGCAGATCCCGCAGCCGCATGTTCTCCGACTCGAGGGCTAGGAGCTGCTGGAGTCGGGCATTCAGCACGAGGTTCTCACGACGCAGGGCCTCGTTCTGATCCCGCAGCATGCCTTCGTCTGCCAATCGCCCCTGGGCACTGCGCGCCAGGCGCACAGGCAGATCGGCCAAGACCTGGACGGGATAGACCATGACCGACAGGGTGGAGCGCAAGGCCCCCAGGTGCTGGTAGCGATGGTCCGCGACGATGAGCCCGAGGGCGGCCAGGATGGCCAGGATCACCCGGAGGGTGGGCGATGAGCCGTGGAGGAACAGGGGCTTGATGGCATCTCACCTCGCGAGGGCCGCCATGAGCTAGATGCCGGCGATGTGAATTCCCCCGACCGGGCATCGGCACTCGCGCCTCGCCTACTCCGACGTGAACAGGTCGAGCCCGCGGCGGTCGAGCATTTCCAGGGCCTTGCCGCCACCCCGGGCGACGCAGGTCAGCGGATCCTCCGCGACCACCACGGGGAGCCCGGTCTCCTCCTCCACCAGGCGATCGAAATCTCGCAGCAGTGCCCCGCCACCGGTCAGCACGATGCCCCGGTCGGCCACATCCGAGCCGAGCTCGGGCGGGGTCAGCTCCAAGGCCGCCTTAACCGCCCCGACAATCCCCATCAGGGGCTCCTGGAGCGACTCCAGGATCTCGTTGCTGTTGAGGGTGAAGCTGCGGGGGATGCCCTCCGCGAGGTTGCGGCCCTTGACCTCGATCTCCAGCACCTCGTTACCCGGGAACGCGGAGCCGATGGCGTGCTTGATCCGCTCCGCCGTGGCCTCGCCTATCAGGGTGCCGTAGTTGCGCCGCACATAGTTAATGATGGAGTCATCAAAGGTGTCCCCACCGATCCGCACCGAGTTGGAATAGACGATGCCATTGAGCGAGATCACCGCCACCTCGGAGGTGCCACCCCCCACGTCGATCACCATGGAGCCACGGGGCTCGTCCACCGGCAGCCCGGCGCCGATGGCCGCCGCCATGGGCTCCTCGATCAGATAGACCTCGCGCGCCCCCGCCCCCGCCGCCGACTCCTTGATGGCGCGCCGCTCCACCTGGGTAGAGCCGCAAGGCACGCAGATCAGCACCCGCGGGCTCGGGCGCACCAGACGGCTCTCGTGCACCTTGTGGATGAAGAACTGAAGCATCTTCTCGGTGACCGTAAAGTCGGCAATGACGCCGTCCTTCAGGGGCCGGATGGCGGTAATGTTCTGGGGCGTGCGCCCGAGCATCAGCTTGGCCTCCTCCCCCACCGCCACCACCGACTTGGGTCCACCAGCCCGCTCCTGGCGGATAGCCACCACCGAAGGCTCGTTGAGCACGATCCCCTGGCCCCGGACGTAGATCAGGGTGTTGGCGGTACCCAGATCGATCGACAAGTCGGTGGAGAAGAGCCCGCGAAAGCGTCTGAAGAACATCAGGTACTTACCTTACAGGAGGGACCAGCACGGGGCTCGCGCTGGCGACCGGCGAGTCGAGAGTCTGGGTAATCCCTAGGGAGCCGTCGGCAAAAGACGCGGTAATCTAGCAACGCATCCGGTGCTCGGCAAGGCGCACCGCGGCCATCGTGGGCAAGGCCACCCCGGGCGCCGGCATTCCGCGCCGCGGACCCCTATGGTATGTTGCTGCTCTTCACATGAGATCGCCGAGCGGCAGACCATCCATGGGACTATCGCACTCCGAGGTCGAGAAGATCGCCCACCTGGCGCGGCTGGCCGTCGCCGGCGAGCAGGCGACCCGCTATACCCACGACCTGACCAGGATCCTGGATTTGGTCGCGCAGCTGGATGCCGTGGACACCCAAGGCGTCGAACCCATGGCTCACCCCCTGCATATGGCCCAACGCCTGCGCCCCGACATCCCCAACGAGCCGAACCGGCGCGACCAGTTTCAAGCCATCGCGCCCCTGACCGAGGCCGGTCTCTACCTGGTACCCAAGGTGATCGAATGAGGACGCCGGGCGGTTTTAGGGGCCGCAGGGCCAGGCCGGAAGGCCCTGAGGATCTTCGCGGGGAGCCGTGATGCACGCAAAGCCCATCACCGAGCTGCGCCACGACTTGGACTCCGGCGCCTATTCCAGCGTCGAGCTGACGCGGCATTTCCTGGATCGGATCGAGCGGCTCGATCCTCAGCTCAACAGCTTCGTCACGGTTGCCGCCCCGCAGGCCCTGGCCGCCGCACGGCGTGCCGATGAGGCTATCGCCGCCGGCACCGCCGGCCCCCTCACCGGGATCCCCATCGCCCACAAGGACATCTTCTGCACCCAGGGCCTGCGCACGAGCTGTGGCTCACGCATGCTGGACAACTTCATCGCCCCCTACGACGCCACGGTGGTGGAGCGCCTGGCGGCCGCGGGGGCCGTGGTACTCGGTAAGACCAACATGGACGAGTTCGCCATGGGCTCGTCCAACGAGACCAGCTACTACGGACCCGTGCGCAACCCCTGGGATCCAGAGAAGGTGCCGGGTGGATCCTCGGGCGGCTCCGCGGCGGCGGTCGCCGCCCGGCTCTGCGTCGCCGCCACGGGCACCGACACCGGCGGATCCATCCGCCAGCCGGCGGCGCTCTGCGGCATCACGGGGATCAAGCCCACCTACGGGCGCTGCTCCCGCTGGGGCATGATCGCCTTCGCCTCCAGCCTCGACCAGGCCGGTCCCATGGCCCGCTCCGCGGCGGACGCCGCCCTGATGCTCCAAGTCATGGCGGGATTCGACCCGCGCGACTCCACCAGCGTCGATGCGCCGGTGCCGGACTATCGTTCCGGCCTGGATGGAGATATCGCCGGCCTGCGCATCGGCCTGCCCAAGGAGTACTTCGGCGAGGGACTGGACAGCGGCGTCGCCGCGTCCATCCAGGAGGCGATCCGCCAGCTCGAGGGTCTAGGCGCGCGGGTGAGCGAGATCAGCCTCCCCAACAGCCCCCTCTCGGTGCCCGTCTACTATGTGGTGGCGCCCGCCGAGTGCTCCTCCAACCTGGCCCGTTTCGATGGGGTCCGTTACGGCCACCGCTGCGCCGATCCGAAGAACCTGGAGGACCTCTACAAGCGCAGCCGCGCCGAAGGCTTCGGGGCCGAGGTCCAGCGCCGCATCATGATCGGCACCTATGTCCTGTCCGCCGGCTATTACGACGCCTACTACCTGAAGGCCCAGAAGATCCGCCATCTGATCGCCGACGACTTCCGGCGCGCCTTTGAGCAGGTGGACGTCATCCTGGGACCCACCAGCCCGACCACCGCCTTTCCAATCGGCGCCAAGATGGACGATCCGGTGGCCATGTACCTGAACGACATCTACACCATCGCCGCGAACCTCGCCGGCCTGCCCGGGATGTCAATCCCGCTGGCCCCCGTGGACGGCATGCCCGTGGGTCTCCAGCTCATCGGCAACTATTTCGACGAGGGGCGTCTGCTCAACGTCGCCCACCGGCTCCAGCAGGCGACCGATTGGCATCGTCCGGCTCCAGCAGGGTTCGAATGATGCAATGGGAAACCGTCATCGGGCTGGAGATCCACACCCAGCTCGCCACCCAGTCGAAGATCTTCTCGGGGGCGCCGACCCGTTTTGGCGCCGAGCCGAATACTCAGGCCTGCGCCATCGATCTGGGCCTGCCTGGCGTCCTGCCGGTGGTTAACGTCGAGGCGGTGCGCCTCGCCGTGCGCTTCGGTAAGGCGATCGACGCCGAGGTCGCCCTGCGCTCGGTCTTCGCCCGCAAGAATTACTTCTATCCGGACCTTCCCAAGGGCTATCAGATCAGCCAGTACGAGCATCCCATCGTAGGGGAGGGCCAGGTCGAGATCCTGCTGGACGACGGCACCATCAAGGCAATCGGCGTCACCCGGGCCCACCTGGAGGAGGACGCGGGCAAGTCGCTGCACGAGGACTTCCACGGCTACACCGGGATCGACCTCAACCGGGCCGGCACACCACTGCTCGAGATCGTCTCGGAGCCGGACTTGCGCTCTCCCCAGGAGGCGGTGGCCTATGCCCGCAAGGTCCACCAACTGGTGCGCTGGATCGGGATCAGCGACGGCAACATGCAGGAGGGCTCCTTCCGCATGGATGCCAACGTCTCGGTGCGCCCCCGGGGTCAGGCGACCTTTGGCACCCGAGCCGAGATCAAGAACATCAACTCCTTCCGCTTCCTGGAGCGGGCCATCCAGTTCGAGGTGGAGCGCCAGATCGAGCTGCTCGAAGGCGGTGGCGAGGTGGTCCAGGAGACCCGCCTCTACGACCCCGAGCGGGACGAGACCCGCTCCATGCGCACCAAGGAAGAGGCCAACGACTACCGCTACTTCCCCGACCCCGACCTGCTGCCCCTTGAGATCGACGCCGACTTCATCGTCGAGGCCACCGCCGGCCTGCCTGAGCTGCCGGACGCCAAGCGCGAGCGTTTGCACTCCGAGTACGGGCTGTCGGAGTACGACGCGAGCCTCCTCACCGGCAGCCGGGAGCTGGCCGACTATTTCGAGGCGGTGGCACGGGCGACCGGCGAGCCCAAGCAGGCGGCCAACTGGATCCTGGGGGAGCTGGCGGCGGCCCTCAACCGGGCCGGACGGGAGATCGGCGAGAGTCCGGTCCCCGCGGACCGGCTCGCAGGCCTGATCCGGCGCATCCAGGACGGGACCATCTCCGGAAAGATCGCCAAACAAGTATTTGAGTCCCTGTGGGCCGGCGAAGGCGACGCGGACCAGATCATCGAGTCCAAAGGTCTGCGCCAGATCACCGACAGCGGTGCCATCGAGCCCCTGATCGACGCCATCATCGCCGCCAACCCGGAGCAGGTCGCCCAGTATCGGGCGGGAAAGGACAAGGTCTTCGGCTTCTTCGTCGGTCAGGTCATGAAGCAGAGCCAGGGCAAGGCCAACCCCCAGCAGGTGAACGCCCTCTTGAAGGCCAAGCTCAAGGCCTGATCTTCCCGGGCGCGGGGCGCTCGGCCCCGCGCCGACCCCGACCGGGAGCACGCGAGGCCGATGTCATGACCCATCCCCGTACCGCGCGCCTGATCGTCCCTTTCAAGGAGGCCTCCGCGGCCTATCTCTCCTCCCCGGACCTCCTCAAGGCCATGGCGCTGGCGGAGATCGCCGGTCAGCTCAAGCAGGCGGCCGCCTCCGAGCTCAGGGATGACACCCTGACGGCTCTGCTGCACCGCTGCCTCCAGGCGCTGCGCGCCGGGGATGCCCAGCAAACGGCGTCCCTGGTCGAAACCGTCAGTGCCCGGCTGGATGGACTGGACACCCACTCCACTGCGCCGCAGTCACCCGGCGGCTGATCAGCGAAGCGGCGGGTCGCCGTCTCTGTCCCCCGCCGGCATCCCAAGCAAGGCTCCGAGCCCTTCTCGCGGGGACGCAGGGCCCTTGCCCCATGTGGATC
>JBLMWY010000179.1:0-3869 GCA_050257475.1 Bdellovibrio bacteriovorus | reverse complement strand
TCAAGAGAAGCTAGCGATGACACCTCAACCACACCTGAGGATCCTCTTCGACAATGAGCCAGGTCTCCCCGGGTTGACCAGCCTCTGGGGCTTCGCCGCGCTCATCCGCTTGGAGGGACGGACGGTCTTGTTTGATACCGGCAGCAATGGACGCGTGCTGCTCCGAAATATGGCCGCGTTGAAGCTCTCCCCGGCGTCGGTGGACCTACTGTTTCTCTCTCACCCGCACTGGGACCATATGGGCGGCCTGGACTCCTTTCTGGAGCAGAATCCGGGGGTCACCGTCGCCTTGCACGCGGGTTTCTCAAAGCATCTGATCCATGATCTGCGCACCCAGTGCGGCGAGCTGGTTGTGATCGGGGCCGAGCCGCAGCTACTGGCACCGGGGATCTTCTCCACCGGCATGCTCGACAGCCAGCCCCCGGAGCATGGGATGGTGATCGACGCCTGCACCGTCACGGCCGCGATCAGCGGTTGCGCCCACCCCGGTATGGATCGCGACTTCGAGCGCGCCAAGGTGCTTCTCGGAAGGCCCGTCGATTGGGCAATCGGGGGCTTTCACCTGATGTACGCGGATGCCGCCGAGATCGACCGTTCGATCCGCTCCTTGCGGTCGCTCGGGGTTGCTTATGTGGTCCCGACCCATTGCACGGGGGCCGCGGCAACGGCGGCGTTTCATCAAGCCTACGGCGCAGGCTTCCACGCGGGTGGCGTCGGCCGCGAGATCAGCCTTCTCGAACGGGCCGGACCCATGACTTGAGGCGAATGCGCCGCCGCCACGGCGGTATGGCGATGAGACACCTGGACACTGGAAGTGAGGGCGAAATGACCTTGGCAGACGCGATTCACCACGAGCAACCTCCTGTCGATCGAACCTGGAAGCCACTCCTGCGCAAGCGCATCCTCGTCTGCGGGAAGGGCGGAAGCGGCAAGAGCACCCTGGTGGCGTTGCTCGCCGCCGTCCTTCAGGACAAGGGCTACGGCGTCATGGTACTCGACGGCGATGCCTCGAATCCGGAGGGGCTGGTGCGCCTATTGTTTGGCGTGGGGGTTCAGGACGAGCCCAAGCCGCTGATCGAATTCTTCGGCGGCATCGAACGGGTGACCTGCCCCGTCGATGATCCCTCGCCCTTGAGGCGGATTGGTGATGGAGACCCGGTGCCTGAGAGGCCGATCAACCTCGCCCGGGAGGTCGGCCCCGAGTATTCCCTCGAGAGGGGCAGTCTTCGGCTGCTCCAGGCGGGAAAGATCGAGACCTACGGCCAGGGCTGCGATGGCCCCCTCGAGAAGGTGGTGCGGGACTTTCTGATCGAAGACGCCGTCGTCAGCCTGATTGACGAGAAGGCCGGGGTCGAGCACTTCGGCCGGCGCATACCCGATCGCATGGACATCATCCTGGGCATCCTCGACTGCACCCGGGAATCCGTTTCAATCGCACGGAGAATCAGCGGATTTGCAAAGGAGATGCAGACCGAGAGTGCCTGGTTCGTCTTGAACAAGGCGGAATCCCAGGCCATGAAGGCCGAGATGCTGGATCTGCTTGGCGAGCTCGGCACCAGGGTCATCGGATCGGTGCCCTATATCTCGGGACTGGCCGAGACCGCCCTTTCTGGTCGCCCCCTGAATGAGTACCTGGTCTCGCGGCCTGTGGAGTCGATCGTCGCCCGGCTCGAGGCGATCGCGGCGGGGCAGCGGGGCCTCGCGGACGGCGATGAGCGTTGAAGCCCAGCCGTGAGAGCTGCTCGGGGCACGCCGTGAATAGGTCCCTGGAGGCTCCACGTCGCCGTACCGGGCGCCGGACTGGTCAAGCCGACCCGAGCCTTGTCGTTGCTTGAGACCTCACCACGGGACCCACGCCCGGGATAGGGCGGGCCTGAGGTCGCGATCCGCGGCAATTGACAAAAGTGGGAGCGGGCTTGGAGTGTCCATGGTGCACTAAGCCGTTGTCCCAGTGGCCCGTTCAGACCCATATCGAGAGGATCCGGCATGTCCGCCGAGCCCCAGGTCAACATACAGGCTTCCACGCTTCAGGAACCGTTGCGGAGTCAGCGCGTCTTCCGCGGCATGGCCGCCTCGCCCGGTGTGGCGATCGGCGTCCTGTTCGCGCCCGCCGCGCGCTGTGCCCTCGAGGCGGTTTCCGACCAGCCGGCGGGGGATACCCAGGCCGAGCTGAAGCTGCTGGAGCAGGCACTCGGGGTCCTTCGTCGCGAGCTAGCGGCGCAGGGCGCGGCGAACGGCGCACAGGCCTCCAGCGAGCTGGGCAGCCTGTCCGCCGTGTACCAGCTCTTTCTGGAGGATCCACTGCTGTGGGATGAGGTGAGCCGGCGCATCCGGGAGGGGCTGTGGGCGCCCGCGGCCCTGCGCGACGCCGTGCACAGTATCTCGACCCAGTTCGAGGCGATGGAGAATGCCTATCTGCGCGCCCGGGCCGAGGACATCCGCGCGGTCGGCAGGCGCCTGCTGCGCCATCTGACCGACTGTGGCGACACGGGGCTATGGCCAGCGGGTCAGACCCTGTTGATGGGCGAAGGGCTCGGCGTTGCGTGCATCATGGCCGTCCCACGGGAGCAATTGGCCGGATTGGTCTGCACCGGCGGGTCCCCCCTGTCCCACGGCGTGATCATCGCGAAGGCGCTGGGAATCCCTGCGGTGATCGGCGTCGCCGGGCTCAAGCTCACCGATGGTGACGGATACCGGCAGGCGATCCTCGATGGCGACCGGGGCCGGGTGATCCTCGACCCGAGGCCGGAGGTCCTGGCCGAGTATGCGCGTCTGCTGGGGGCGCAACGAGAGCGCGCGGCGGATCTGGCTCGTGACCGAGACCTCCCGGCGCAGACCACGGACGGCGTGACGGTCGATCTGCAGGCCAATATCGCCCTGCTCGGTGAGATCCCGATGGCAAAGGAGGCCGGTGTCCGCAGCGTCGGGCTCTACAGAAGCGAGATTCCGTTCCTGATCCAGGACACGATGCCGGAGGAGGGGGCCCAGACCGCCATCTATCGGGAGCTCCTGGAGTCCTTCGCGCCTTACCCCGTTACCATCCGTGTGCTGGACGCCGGCGGCGACAAGCCACTGCCGTACCTCCCCCAGTCGGAGCCCAACCCGGCGCTCGGCCAGCGTGGCATCCGTCTGCTGTTGGCCAACCCCCAGCTCTTTTTCACCCAGCTTCGGGCACTCCTGAGGGCCAACGCGGGACTGGGCAATCTGCGGCTCCTCCTGCCCATGGTGACCTTGCCATCGGAGGTCCGAGCCGCGAGACGACTGATGGATCAGGCCTACCGCGAGGTCGCGGAGCGCGACCCGGACTGCGGGCAACCGCCCTTAGGCGCCATGGTGGAGGTTCCGGCGGCGGCGCTGCGGGTGGAGCAGTTGGCCGGGCTCGTCGATTTCCTGTCCGTTGGGACCAATGATCTGGCCCAGTTCGTCCTCGCCGCGGACCGCACCAATCCCAGCCTGGATGCCTTCTGCGACCCCTTGACCCCCGCGGTGCTGGGTATGATTGCCATGGCGGTGGACGGGGCTCGGCGCAAGGGGATACCGGTCAGCATCTGTGGCGAGATGGCGGGAGATCCGGCCGGGGCCTTGCTGCTGCTTGGTCTCGGGGCCGACACCCTGAGCGTGTCGGCGAGCGCCATTCCCCGAGTCCGGCGTCTGCTTCGAAGCTGGTCGAGTCGGGAGGCCCAGCAGCTCTGGAGCCAGGCTTTGACGCTGGACGACGCGCAGGCGGTCCGCGCGCTGGTTGGCCAGGCGATCGCGAACAGGGACGGACCCCTGTCGCCAGTCACCCTCCTGTAAGGGGCCAGCTGCGCCGGCGGATGGACGAGCGGATGATCAGGGGAGGCTGGATGGCGTTGGCCAATGCTGTCGCC
>JBLMWY010000178.1:0-7630 GCA_050257475.1 Bdellovibrio bacteriovorus | reverse complement strand
CCGGGGGGGCCGTAGCGGACGAGCTTCAACGATGTTCTCCTTGGGTTCGGGCGGTGGCTGGGGTGGGGGACGGCGCCGGGCTCAGATCGTCATGCCGCCGTCGCACGAGTAGACGTTGCCGGTGATGTATGACGCCTCGTCGGAGGCGAGGTAGACGATCTGGCGCAGGGGCTCCTCCATGGCGCGACGGGCGATGCCGATGCCGACGTCCTGGTCGTGGTTGGCGCCCTTGAGCTCGCCGATGGCGGTGAAGGTGCGCACCAGGGCTACGCCGCCGCCGGGGACAATGCCCTCTTCCACCGCCGCACGGGTGGCGTGCAGGGCGTCCTCGACGCGCGCCTTCTTCTCCTTCATCTCCACCTCGGTGGCGGCACCGACCTTGATCACGGCGACACCACCGGCCAGCTTGGCGAGGCGCTCCTGGAGTTTCTCGCGGTCGTAGTCGGAGGTGGTCTCCTCGATCTGCTGGCGGATCTGCTCGCAGCGGCCCTTGATGTCGGCCTCGGAGCCGGACCCGTCGATGATGGTGGTCTCCTCCTTGCTGACCTGAATCTTGCGGGCGGTGCCCAGCTCGTTCAGGGTCGCCTTCTCGAGCGACAGGCCCACCTCCTCGGAGATGACGGTGGCGCCGGTAAGGATGGCGATGTCCTGCAACATGGCCTTGCGGCGGTCGCCGAAGCCCGGGGCCTTGACCGCGCAGACCTTGATGATGCCGCGGATGGTGTTGACCACCAGGGTCGCCAGGGCCTCGCCCTCCACGTCCTCGGCGACGATCAGCAGCGGCTTGCCGGCCTTGGCGACGGCCTCCAGCACCGGGAGCAGGTCACGGATGTTGGAGATCTTCTTGTCGTGCAGGAGGATGTAGGGGTCCTCCAGCTCGGCGCTCTGGCTCTGCTGGTTGTTGATGAAGTAGGGGGAGAGATAGCCGCGGTCAAACTGCATGCCTTCGACCACGTCCAGCTCGTTGTGGAGGCTCTTGCCCTCCTCGACGGTGATGACACCCTCCTTGCCCACCTTCTCCATGGCCTCGGCGATGATCTGGCCGATGGACTCGTCGGAGTTGGCGGAGATGGTGCCCACCTGGGCGATGGCCTTGGTCTCGGTGCAGGGCTTGGAGAAGGCCTTGAGCTGATCGACGGCGGCCTCCACCGCCTTGTCGATGCCGCGCTTGAGATCCATGGGGTTCATGCCGGCGGCAACCGCCTTGAGACCCTCGCGAACCATGGCCTGGGCCAGCACGGTCGCGGTGGTGGTGCCGTCACCGGCGATGTCGGAGGTGTGGGACGCAACCTCCTTGACCATCTGGGCGCCCATGTTCTCGAACTTGTCCTTGAGCTCGATCTCCTTGGCCACGGAGACGCCGTCTTTGGTGACGGTCGGGGCGCCGAAGGACTTCTCCAGCACCACGTTGCGGCCCTTGGGGCCCAGGGTGACCTTCACCGCGTTGGCCAGGATGTTGACGCCGTCCATCATGCGGGCGCGGGCGTCGGTACCGAAACGGACATCTTTTGCACTCATGGGATCTTCCTCGAAGATGTGGAATTACAGGGAATCTGGGATGGGCACTTGGCAGGGTCGGACTGGCGGAAGTCCTCCTAGCCCTCGATGACGCCCATGATGTCGTCCTCGCGCATCACCAGGAAATCCTTGCCGTCGAGCTTGACCTCGGTGCCGGAATACTTGCCGAACAGGACGCGGTCGCCGACCTTGACGTCCAGGGGACGCTGCTCACCGTTGTACAGGATCTTGCCCTTGCCGACGGCGATGACCTCGCCCTGAATCGGCTTCTCGGTGGCGGTGTCGGGGATCACGATGCCACCGGCGGTGGTACGCTCCTCCTCCAGGCGGCGGATCACGACGCGGTCATGCAGGGGACGGATGTTCATCTGATTTCTCCTCGCAGCTTCAATGAGGGTAAAGAGTGCCCCGGGGGCGGGGCGCGACCCGGTTGTTAGCACTCACCGGAAGCGAGTGCCAATAGTAGAGGCAAAACATCGGCTGTCAAGCGGTGCGGCGAGGCTCATGGGGCCGGTGCGACGCGCGGGTCGCGTCCCGGGCTCAGACGAGTCCCATCAGGGCCCGAAGCTCTCCGCTGGTGAGGACGTGGCAGTAGATGCGGTTGAGGACCTGGAGCTCGTGCGCGTGAAGCGCGTCGGTGCCGGCGGCGCAGCAGTCCTCCACCAGCACCACGTTGAAGCTCTCATCCGCCAGGCTGCGGACTGTGGAGGAGACGCACTGGTCGGTATAGATACCCCCTACCACCAGGTTGCGGATGCCCATGTTGGCGAGCACCAGGCGCAGGTTGGTGCCGGTCAGGGCGCTATCGGTGGTCTTGGTCACCACGATCTCGCCCGGGAGCGGCGCCACCTCGGGGACGATCTGGCTGGGCGCGCTGTCCAGCGGCATCAGCAGGTTGTTGAAGCCGGGAAGGCGCTGACTCAAGGAGCGGTCCCGCCCGTCCGCCAGCAAGCAGGCGATACGGGCGTGGATCACGTCCATGCCCGCGGCACGGAAGTCCGCCTGGAGACCCCGCAGGGTTGGGATCACCAGCTCCCGCATGCGCCGGTGGAAGGGTGCCCAGCGCTCCCGCTCGACGGGATCCCCCGGGGGCTCCAGGCCGTAGCTCTGCACGTCGATGCACAGCAGCGCGGTTTCAGCGGGATTGAGGACCAGATCCTCGGGCTCGGGGGCGTTCGCGTAATAGAAGGAACGGTGGGCGGTCTTCCAGCTCATTGCCTCAACTCCTCGACGCGGAGCGACCTCGCGCTTGACGCGATCCGCGGATGGCTCGGACCCGGCCTAGTCCTCGCGGCGGAACCGACCCTCGATCACCCGGGGCCCAGGGTCCCGGGGATCGCCGCGGGAGGGAGACGCGGGAACCAGGCGCACATAGCGTCGGATCAGCCACTGGCGCACCGGCGGCACCAGGAGCACGAAGCCCAGGGCGTCGGTGAGGAATCCGGGCAGCAGCAGAAGAAGCCCGGCGACCAGGAGTAGGGCCCCGTCCATCAGCTCCAGCGCCGGGAGCTCGTCGGCGGCCATGGAGCGCCCGACCCGGGCCAGGACACCGAGCCCCTGCATGCGCACCAGCCAGATGCCCAGCGCGGCGGTCAGCAGGGTAAGCGCGATGGTGGGCAGGGCGCCGATTTCCGAGCCCACCTCGATCAGGAGGTACAGCTCGGTGAGGGGTACCCCGATGATGAGGGTGAGAAAAAGTAAAATGGGCAAGATCGCGGTCCCAAGGATGGATGGATGCCATGTAATGGCGGCACCGGCCCAGGGGCCGGTAACCTCGGCCTTTAAACTCTTGGCCTGAGCGCGGGAGTTCAAGGGTCGGCCTGGGTATCATGAGCCGCGAGCGCAATCTCCCGACCCTGAGAGCCCCATGGAGCCCGATACCGGCCACCGCCTCGTCCTTTGCACCTGCCCGAGCCAGGAGACGGCCCTGGCACTGGGCACCCACCTGGTGGAGCAGGGCCTGGCGGCCTGTGTCAATGTGGTCCCTGGGCTCACCTCCATCTACCTCTGGGAGGGGGCGATCCAGCGGGAGCCAGAGGTCCTGCTCCTGATCAAGACCCTCGCCAACCGTCTCGATGTTCTGACAGACGCCCTGCGTCGGTTGCATCCCTACGACCTGCCAGAGATCATCGCCCTCCCGATCACCGGCGGACTCCCCGAATACCTGAACTGGGTAAGCCAATGCACGCGACCTCCCACCCCCCAATGAGCCGCACGCGCCGTGCGAGCAGAGGCCCGGGCACCTGGGCACCCTGGCTCGTGCTCCTCCTGACCTTCCTGGCGATCGGTGCCGAGGCCGTCGCCGAGGACGAGTTCCTGCTCCCTGATCAGGCATTCGTGGTCTCGGGAGAGGCGGATGGGGCGGATGCGGTGCGGGTTCGCTGGGCAATCGCCGACGGCTACTACATGTACCGCAGCAAGTTCCGCTTCACCTCAAAGACCGATGGGGTGGCGGCCGGCAGGCCGGAGCTGCCAGCGGGCGAGACCAAGCACGACGAGTTCTTTGGCGATGTGGAGATCTTCCGCAACCAGGTGGAGGTCCGGGTGCCCCTGGAGCGGGCGGCCGGATCAGACGCGGTGCTGAGCCTGGAGACCAGCTCCCAGGGCTGCGCCGACGCGGGGCTCTGCTATCCGCCCCACCGTCAGACCCTGAAGATCTCGCTCCCCGCCCTCGCCGCCACCGCGCCGGTCGCGGCCGCGGTGCCCCCGCCCGGGGGCCGGCTCCTGGGCGAGCAGGCCTTGGGCGGCGCTGTGCAGCCTGCAGGGCAGTCCTTCGGGCTGATGGACGAGGACGAGATCCTCACCGCCGAGCAGGCCTTCCAATTCCGGGCGGAGGTGAGCGCACCGGATCGGCTGGAGCTCACCTGGGACATCGCCCCCGAGACCTATCTCTATGCGGACAAGGTGGAGCTCTTGCTGGAGCAGGCGCCCGAGACGGCCCTGGGGCCCTTCCAGCTCCCCGCCGGGGAGATCAAAAAGGACTCCATCCTCCCGGACGGCAGCACCGGCGATGTGGAGGTCTTCCACAACCGCATCGATCTGAGCGTACCCCTGATCCGTGGCTCAACGGCCCCCACCGAGGTGACCCTGGTGGCCAAGTTCCAGGGTTGCGCCGAGCGGGGGATCTGTTATCCGCCCCAGACCCAGCGGGTGACCCTCAGCCTGCCCGAGGCCCTAGCAGCGGCGGTGCTGCCGGCGGCCCGGGCGGCGGAGTCCGTATCCGCCACCGCTGGCGCGGCCGAGCCCATGGTCTCGGAGCAGGACCAGATCGCCGAGGTGCTGAAGGGCGGAAACCTGTGGCTGATCGTGGCCGCCTTCTTCGGCTTCGGGCTGCTGCTCGCCTTCACCCCGTGCGTCTTCCCCATGATCCCCATCCTGTCAGGGATCATTGCCGGCCAGGGGCCCAGCATCACCACCCGCAAGGCATTCACCCTGTCGGTGGTCTATGTGCTCGCCATGGCGCTCACCTACACGGTGGCGGGCGTGCTCGCCGGACTCTTCGGGGCCAACCTTCAGGCCGCCTTCCAGAACCCCTGGATCCTCTCACTCTTCGCCCTGGTGTTCGTTGCCCTGGCGCTGTCCATGTTCGGCTTCTATGACCTGCAGCTCCCCTCGAGCCTGCAGTCCAAGCTCGCCGAGCTCAGCAACAAGCAAGAGGGGGGCACCCTGATCGGGGTGGCCATCATGGGGCTCCTGTCGGCCCTGATCGTCGGCCCCTGCGTCGCCCCCCCGCTCTTCGGTGCCCTGATCTACATCAGCCAGACGGGGGACGCGGTGCTCGGCGGCGTGGCCCTGTTCGCCTTGAGCTTGGGGATGGGTGCGCCGCTCATCGCCATCGGCACCTCGGCGGGGAAGCTGCTGCCCCGGGCCGGCGCCTGGATGGACGCGGTGAAGGCGGTCTTCGGGGTCCTGCTGCTGGCGGTGGCCATCCTGCTGCTGGAGCGTATCCTGCCCGCGGCGGTGGCCATGATCCTGTGGGGCCTGCTGCTCATCTGCTCCGCCGTCTACCTGGGGGCGCTCAGTCAGCTACCCGAGGGGGCGAGCGGCTGGCGCAAGCTGTGGAAGGGCCTGGGGGTCTTCCTGCTGATCTACGGCGCCCTGATGGTCTTGGGCGCGGCCGCCGGCGGCAAAGACACCATACAGCCCCTGCGGGGGCTGGCAGTAGGGGGCGCGGGCGGGGCCGGCACGGAGCACCCGGCATTCAAGCGCATCAAGACGGTGGCGGACCTGGACCGGGAGCTGGCGGCCGCCGCGGGCAAGCCGGTGATGCTCGACTTCTACGCCGACTGGTGCGTCTCCTGTAAGGAGATGGAGCGCTACACCTTCAGCGACGCGACCGTGATCCAGGAGATGGGGCGCTTCGTGCTGCTCCAGGCCGACGTGACGGCGAACGACGTGGCGGACCAGGCGCTGATGCAGGGCCGCTTCGGCATCCCGGGCCCACCCGCCATGCTGTTCTTCGATTCCAATGGGAAGGAGCTGCGCAACTTCCGCCTGGTAGGCTTCAAGCCCGCCGCCGAGTTCGCCGAGCACCTGCGCCGGGCCGCCCCTTGAGCCCCGTCAAGGTCGTCTTGGTGACCCTCCTCGCCGGCGGCATCAGCGTCGGCAGCGCCATCCTCGGCGAGCGCCTGCTCACCGAGGGACTCGGGACGGGTACTCAGGGGTCGGCCTCGGGGGCCTCCTTGGCCACCCTGCCCGACTTCAGCCTTCCCGATCTCAATGGACAGGAGGTGGCCAGCAGGACCTGGGCGGGTCAGGTCCTCGTGATCAACTACTGGGCAAGCTGGTGCCCCCCCTGTCTGCGGGAGATGCCCATGCTGATCCGGGCCCAGGAGGCCCTGGCCGGCCATGGGGTCCGCTTCGTCGGCATCGCCATCGATCGGGCCGAGGACGCACGGGCCTTCGTCTCCCAGTATCCGGTCAACTACCCGGTGCTGGTCGGCAACCCGGATGCCGTTGAGCTGTCGCGGCGACTCGGCAACCGGCTCCAAGGGCTGCCCTTCACGGTGATCTTCGACCGGCGCGGGCGGCGGGTCTTCAGCCGCACCGGCGAGCTGGGCGCGGAGGAGCTTTGGGCCCAACTAGAGGGGCTGCTGGGGATCAGCCCCGGGACACCGCCGCCGGGGTCGCCGACAGGCGCGTCTTAACTGGACAAAATTTGGCGAAATTTGCACAATTCGCCGCGATTTGCCGTCAACCCGCGACCCCGCGACGGCACCCGAGGCCCCACCCCTGCGAGGCAGCGCGGCGACATGGCGACCGTCCTGGTCCTGAACGGCCCCAACCTAAACCTGCTCGGAACCCGAGAGCCGGGACTCTACGGCCAGGTCACCCTGGCGGAGATCGAGCGTCGGCTGGCCGACCGGATCGCAGGCACCGGTCATCGCCTCGTGTTCCTGCAGAGCAACGCGGAGGCCGCGCTGATCGAGGCCATCCATCGCGCGCCCCAGGACGACGTGGGCTTCATCCTCTTCAACCCGGCTGCCTTTACCCATACCAGCGTCGCCCTGAGGGACGCCCTGCTGGCGGTCGGCATCCCGTTCATCGAGGTGCACCTGTCCAACGTGCACGCCCGGGAGCCGTTCCGCGCCCACTCCTATTTCTCTGACATCGCCATCGGCGTCATCAGCGGACTCGGGGCCCAAGGCTACGAGCTGGGGCTCAGCGCGGCGCTCGGCCGACTCGGTCAGACCCATTCCTAAAGAGAACCAGTCAAGATGGATATCCGCAAGGTCAAGAAGCTGATCGAGCTCCTGGAGCAATCCAACGTCGCGGAGATCGAGATCCACGAGGGTGAGGAATCCGTGCGCATCAGTCGCCACGGGGCCCCCACTCCGTTGCTCATGCCCCAGTCCATGGCCATGCCGATGGCCATGCCGGCGGCCGGGAGCACCCCGGGCACCGCGCCCCCCTCCGCCGCGGCCGGCGACGAGCTGCTTGATGGGCTGGCGGGTGAGGTGGTGCGCTCCCCCATGGTGGGGACCTTCTACCGGGCACCGGCACCCGGCTCCGCTCCCTTCGTGGAGGAGGGTCAGAAGGTGAAGGCCGGCGACACCCTGTGCATCATCGAGGCCATGAAGATCCTCAACCAGATCGAGTGCGAGAAGGCCGG